>CAKUFB010000083.1 GCA_934647145.1 uncultured Clostridia bacterium | reverse complement strand
TCGCACACGACCACCTGCACCTCGCCCAGCGGGATGTCGCGCGCCTCGACGTTGCCGGCGAAGCGATAGACGCTCTGCGCCTTCATGAGCTGATAGGTCTCCTTGGCCAGCGCGTTGCCCTTGGTGTCCTCCGCGCCGATGTTGACCAGGCCGACCGCCGGGTCGTGCATGCCCAGCACGTTTTCCATGTACACCTTGCCCATCAGGCCGAACTGGGTCAGGTATTTGGGCTGGCAGTCCACGTTCGCGCCGCAGTCGATCAGCATGAACAGGCCGCGCCGCCCCGGAAACACCGTGGCCAGCGCCGGGCGCTCGATGCCCCGGATACGGCCCACGCGGGTCATGCCGCCCGCCAGTAACGCGCCGGTCGACCCGGCCGAGACGAAGGCCTGCGCCTCGCCGTTTTTGACCGCCAGCATGGCCTTGACCAGGCTCGAATCGGTCTTCTTGCGCACCGCCAGCATCGGGGACTCGTGCATGTCGATGACTTCCTCGGCGTGTACGATTTCCAGGCGCTCCTTCACGTCGCCATATTCCCCCAGGCAGGCGCGGATTTCGTTTTCGCGGCCGTACAGGCGAACGCTGATCTCCGGCATTTCCCGGAGCGCCTGCAGCGCGCCCTCGCAGACCGCCCTGGGCGCGTTGTCGCCGCCCATCGCATCCACCGCAATGATCCAGTCCGGCATGTCGTTTCTCCCCCTTGTGAAAGGCTATTCTTACAGATAATATAGTATACCGCACTTTGCCCCGCTTGTCAAATTGTGAATCGTTTTTTCACCGTTTGTCTATTTTCACTCAGGTGAATTGACAGCGGCGAGCCGGGGCGGTATACTATAAATATGTATCCCCTATCGACACGAAAGAAAGAGGATTGCCCATGAACACGCTATCCCTGAACGGAGAATGGACGCTCCGCTATCATCTGGAGGACGGCCTGATGCCCGAGACGCCCGCCGAGCTCGGCTCGCTTTCCTGGCCGCAGATCAGCGCGCAGGTGCCCGGCAACGTGGAGCTGGATCTGGTGCGCGCGGGCCTGGAGGAGGATCCCTTCTATGCGGAGAATATCTACGCCTTTCGCAAGTACGAGTTTTACCAGTGGTGGTTCGAGCGCGCGTTCGACGCGCCCGAGGACACCGGCAGCCGCTGGATCCTGCGCTTTGACGGCCTGAACACCTTCGCCGACATTTTCCTGAACGGCGAGCGCGTGGGCTCCTGCGGCAACATGCTGGTCGAGCACGAGTTCGACGTGACCGACGCGCTGAATTACGGCGAGGAGAACACGCTCACCGTGCGCATCCGCTCGGCGGTCAACGAGGCGCGCAAAATGGACGTTCCGGTCAGCGTCACCGGCAACGACGGCGAGGACGGCTACGCGCTCGTGCGCATGCCCCCGTCCAGCTTCGGCTGGGACATCATGCCCCGGTTCCTGTCGGCCGGCATGTGGCGCGGCGTGAGCCTGATCGAGCGGAGCGAAACCCGCCTGACCCAGACCTACTACGTCACCCGCGCGATTCACGGCGACGGCTCGGCGGATCTTCTGTGCCGCTTCCGCTACGAGACCGACGCGGTCACGCTGGACGACTTCGCCGTGCGGCTGACCGGCTCCTGCGGCGATTCCGTCTTCGAGGCCGAAAAGCCCGCGCTGTTCGTTTCAGGCGCGCTGGGTGTGAGGATCCCGGACGCCAGGCTGTGGTGGCCGCGCAGCTACGGCGAGCAGAACCTGTACAGCGTGAAGCTGGAGCTGCTGCGCGAGGGCCAGGTCGTGGACTGCCTCGAGGAGACCATCGGTCTGCGCACGATCGTGGTCGATCAGGTGATGAAGCCGGGCGACGAGGGCGAGTTCAAGGTGATCGTCAACGACACGCCGGTGATGCTGATGGGCAGCAACTGGGTGCCCATGGACGCGATGCACAGCCGGGACGCCGAACGCGTGCCCGCGGCGCTTGCGCTGTTTCAGGACGCGGGCTGCAACGTCGTGCGCTGCTGGGGCGGCAACGTCTACGAGGATCACGAGTTCTTCGACCTGTGCGACCGATACGGCATCCTGGTCTGGCAGGATTTCGCGATGGCCTGCTGCACCTATCCGGACGTGCCCGGGCTGATCGACGCGCTGGAGAAGGAAGCGGCCAAGGTGGTGCGCAAGCTGCGCAATCACCCCTCGATCCTGCTGTGGGCGGGCGACAACGAGTGCGACGAGATGTTCGTCGGCCAGAAAACCGCCTGCGCCACCAGCCGCTATAACCCGCTCACCCGCGAGGTGCTGCCCCGCGTGGTGCGCCTGAACGACCCTTCCCGCATGTTCCTGCCTTCCTCGCCCTACATTCCCGAGGGCATCAAGCGCTACCTGGTGCCCGAGCAGCACAACTGGGGCGCGCGCGCCTACTTCAAGGACGACTTCTACAAGCACAGTACCGCCCACTTCATCAGCGAGTGCGGCTATCACGGCTGCCCGTCGGTCGCCTCGCTCAAAAAGTTCATTCCCGAGGACATGCTCACCCCCTGGCTGGGCAGCAGCGTCTGGGACACCCACAACACCGACTACCTGCCCCACGGCGCGCGCCACTACAACCGCATCGGCCTGATGGACGACCAGGTGCGCATACTCTTCGGCAGCGTGCCCCAGGATCTGGAGCAGTTCTCACTGCTCTCCCAGATCTCCCAGGCCGAGGCCAAGAAGTTCTTCATCGAGCGCACCCGCGTCAAAAAGTGGCGGCGCACCGGCGTCATCTGGTGGAACATGATCGACGGCTGGCCGCAGATTTCCGACGCGGTGGTGGACTACTACTACGACAGGAAGCTGGCCTACTACTACATTAAACGCGCCCAGCAGGACGTGTGCCTGATCCTGGACGAGCAGGTCGACTGGGGTCACGACGTGTACCTGTGCAACGACGGGTGCTGGAGCGGCCGCGTCGAGTACTCGATCACGGACGGCGAGAGCGGCGAAACGCTGCTCTGCGGCGCGTGCGACAGCGCGGCCAACCAGACCGTGCGCGTGGGCAACCTGCGCGTGCTGCCCGGCGAGCAGCGGCTGTTCCTGCTGAGGTGGACGCGCGACGGCAAGACCTTCGGAAACCACTACATCACCGGCTTCCCGCCCTACAGCCCCGGCCGCATGATTCTCTGGCAGGAGATCATCGCCCGCACGCTGGGCAATCACTGAGAAGCCTGCAGAAAAACAACCGAGGCGGAGCCCTTCGCGGGCTCCGCCTCGCAGTCTGTCAAAAAAGGCCTTGACAGGCTGGTGGGCGGGGAAGCGGGCGCGCCGAGATTTAATCCTGCGCGCAGGATAAACCGCCTCGACAAAACGGACTGTGCGTGGTATAATGCGCGCATGCAAGATTTTGCATGAATATTGACACAGCATGGCCTGAGGGGGAATTGGATGAAAGATTATACGTTCCGGTATGGCGACGGAACCGTCTGCCTCGCGCTGGACGAGAAGCAGGTGCTGGGCGAGCTGCACGGAAACCATGTGCCGCCGATCGAGGACATTCCCGCCGCGCTGGCGAGCGCGCTCGAGTCGCCGATCGACCTGCCCGCGCTGAAGAATTGGCTGACTCCGGGCGACCGGGTGACGCTGATCATCAGCGACATGTCGCGCTTCTGGATGCGGCAGGACAGGGTGATTCCCCCGCTGGTAAACTACATAAACGCCTGCGGCATACCGGACGGCGACCTGACCATCCTGGTGGCCAACGGCACGCACGACGGCGGCGACGAGAAGGAGCTGCGCACGCTGGTGACCGACGAAATCTTCGACCGGGTGCGCGTGGTCAATCACGACTGCAGCGCGCCCGACCTGGTCTACCTGGGAACCACCCCGCACGACACCCCGGTCTGGGTCAACGCGCTGGCGGCGCAGGCGGACAAGGTGATCTGCCTGGGCGCGGCGACGCACCACGTGATGGCGGGCTTCGGCGGCGGGCGCAAGAGCATACTGCCCGGCGTCAGCGGCATGCAGACCATCTGCCACAACCACGCCTACGCGCTCGACCCGGCCTGCCTGCGCAGCAACCCGCGCATCGGCAACGGCAAGCTGATTGACAACCCGCTCAACGACGACATGTGCGAGGCGGCGGGTCTGATGAAGAACCTGTTCATGATCAGCCTGGTGATGAACGCCGGGATGAAGCTGTCCTCGATCTTCGCGGGGCACTACCTGACCTCCTGGCAGGCGGCCTGCGCGGAGGTGGACCGCATCTACCGGGTGGACGTGCCCGAAAAGGCGGACGTGATCGTGACCAGCTGCGGCGGCTTTCCGAAGGACATGTCGCTGTATCAGGGCACAAAGACCATCGACAACGTGGAGTCCGGCCTGAAAATGGGCGGCACGCTGATTCTGCTGATCGAGGCGCGCGACGGAGGCGGCCCGGCCGAGTACTTCGACTGGATAAGCGAGCTTCAGGCAGGCACGATGGAGAAGCGCCTGCGCGAGCGCTTTACCGTGCCCGGCTACATCTTCCTGCTCAACTGCGAGCAGGCGCACCGCTACAACATCCTGATGCTCAGCTCGGTGCCGGCCGAGACGGTCGCGCCGATGGGCCTGAAGGCGTATTCGGACGTGGACAGCCTGATGGCCGCGGCGAACCTTGCGGGCAAGACTATTTACGTCATTCCCAACGGCGGCACGGTCGTGCCCCATGTCACAGGAGGCGATTCGAAATGATGGACAAGTACATTTCCGAGAAGTACCGGCATACCGCGGCGGGGCTTGCGCTGGACACCGAGGCGCTGCGCCGCTACGACGACGTGATCGACCTGTCCATCGGCGACACCGACTTCACCACCGACCGGCGAGTGATCGAGGCGGCGTTTCAGGACGCCTGCCGCGGCTACACGCACTACGGCGATCCCAAGGGCGACCCGGAGCTGATCGAGGCGCTGTGTACCGCCTGGCAGGAGGACTTCGGCCAGCCGGTCAGCCCGGACGAGGTGCTGGTCACCACGTCCAGCTGCATGGGCATGTCTCAGGCGATGCTGGGCACGCTCAACCCGGGCGACGAGGTGCTGGTCTTCGGCCCCTACTTCGCGCTCTACCGCACCCAGATCGAGCTGGCGGGCGGCAGGGCGGTCGAGGTGGTTACGCGCGAAGAGGACGAATACCGCCCGGCCGAGGAAGCGGTTCGCGCCGCCATCACCCCCCGCACGCGCGGCCTGATCGTCAACACGCCCACCAACCCCACCGGCGCGGCCTACGACCGGCCTGCGCTCGAAATGCTGGCGCGCCTGGCGCAGGAGTACGACCTGCTGGTCTACGCCGACGAGATCTACACCCGCTATCTCTACGACGGCGAGTTCATCCCCATGCGCACCCTGCCCGGCATGAAGGAGCGCACGATCACCCTGAACAGCTTCTCGAAAAACTTCCTGATGACCGGCTGGCGCGTGGGCTGCATGATCGCGCATCCCGAGCTGATTCGCGTGTTCCAGCAGGTGAACGACGCGCTGACCTACGTCGCGCCCTCCGTCTCGCAGCGCGCGGCGATCAAGGCGCTCTCCCTGCGCAACGAAATCGCGAAGGAATACATCTCGCAATACAAGAAGCGTGTATATTATGCAGCCGACTGTATAAGGCAGATGCCCTTCCTGTCCGTGTATCGCCCGCGCGGCACGTTCTACCTGTTCCCGGGGATCGAGAAGACCGGCATGCAGGATCGTGAATTCTGCGTTTTTGCGCTGGAAAAGGCGCATATCCTGGTTTCTCCGGGCTGCGTGTTCGGCCAGGCGGGCCGCGGACACTTCCGAATCGCCTGCACGGTGGCGGACGAGAAGCTGGCCGAGGCGATGGAGCGGCTGGCCGGGCTGCATAAATATTTGTAAACTTCTGGATGTTTTGAGTAAACATTCAGATTTGCCCTTGACTTTCGCCGGAAACCGTGTATAATGATACACGTGATCTGAAAGAAAAACGGGAGGAAAAAATCATGAAAAAGGTATTTGCTATCGCTCTGGCTCTGTGCCTGATCCTGTGCTGCTTCTCCGCCTCCGCGGAAACCGTGCTCGAGAAGATCAAGAAGGACGGCGTGCTGGTGGTCGGCACCGAGGCCACCTACGGCCCCTACGAGTTCCTGGACGACGATTCGAACCCCATCGGCTGCGACATCTGGCTGGCTCAGCAGATCGCCGACGAGCTGGGCGTGGAGCTCAAGATTCAGGACATGAGCTTTGACGGCATCATTCCCGCCGTGCAGTCCGGCAGCGTGGACATCGGCATCGCGGCCTTCACCGTGGACGAGGAGCGCGCCAAGGTCATCGACTTCAGCAACCAGTATGAGCTCAGTGAGCAGCTGCTCATCGTCAAGAAGGGCGACGCGGACGTCTACACCACCAAGGAATCCCTGGCCGGCAAGAAGGTCGGCGCGCAGATGGGCACCGTGCAGTCCAAGCTGATCGAGAAGGTGCTGACCGACTCCGAGCTCTTCGAGCTGGATACCTATCCGAACCTGGCCATGGAGACCGTCAACGGCAACATCGCCGGCTTCGTGTGCGACGCGGCCGTCGGATTGGGCATGGTTTCCCAGAATGATAACCTCGAGGTGGCCAACTTTGTCTTCACCGCGGAGGAGGCCTCCTTCGGCAAGGCCTGCGTCATCGCCAAGGACAACGCCGACTTCCTGGAGATTGTCAACAAGGTGGTCGACCGCGTGGTCGCGGACGGCTCCTACCTCAAGGCCTTTGAGGAATACGACGCCATCTGGAAGGCCGGCGCCGAGGAGAGCAAGTAAGTAAAGAGGAACGTTCCTCTCACCACCGAGGTATTTGGAAATCCCCCTGCCGGAAGGCCGCCTGCGCGACTTTCCGGCTTCGACTGTCTGACGCGGAAGGAGCAATGACATGCAATTCCTGGCCACTATGGAAAACCTGCTCGTTCGGTACCATGGTTTCTTTCTGGAAGGCGTTCGCAACACGCTGATCATCGCCTTCTTTACCGTGCTGCTGGGCACGATACTGGGTACGCTCATGGCCATGGCGCGCATGAGCCGGATTAAGCCGCTCAAGTGGGTCGCGACGGCGTACATTGAGTTCTTCCGCGGCACCCCGCTGATGGTGCAGCTGATGTTCATCTTCTACGGCCTGCCCATGATCGGCGTGAAGTTCCCCGCGGTCAGCTTCATTCCCGACTTTGACCGCTTCATGGCCGGCATCGTCGCCATGAGCCTGAACAGCTGCGCCTACGTGGCCGAGATCATCCGCTCGGGCATTCAGGCGGTGGACAGGGGTCAGATGGAGGCGGCGCGCAGCCTGGGCTTCCGTCAGGGTCAGGCCATGACGCTGGTCATCCTGCCCCAGGCGGTGCGCAACATCCTGCCCGCCCTGGGCAACGAATTCGTCACCATTATCAAGGAATCCTCGATCGTGTCGGTCATCGGCATCGCCGATCTGATGTACCGGGCCAAGGGCGTGATCGCCAAGACCTACAACAGCCTGGAGTGCCTGGCCATTGCCGCCATTATCTACTTCATTCTGACGTTTATCGGCGGTCGCCTGATCGCGCTGATGGAAAGGAAGATGTCCCATGGCAGAAAGTAAAATGATCGAGGTGCGCAATCTTTGCAAGCATTTTGGCAGGCTGCAGGTGCTAAACGACATCTCCACCACCTTCTCCAAGGGCGAGGTGGTCAGCATTATCGGCCCCTCCGGCGGCGGCAAGAGCACCTTCCTGCGCTGCCTGAACCTGCTCGAGACGCCCACCTCCGGCCAGATTTTCTTTGACGGCGTGGACATCTGCGACAGGAAGACCGACATCAACCTGCACCGGCAGAAGATGGGCATGGTGTTTCAGCAGTTTAACCTGTTCGAGAACATGAACGTCATGCGCAACCTGACCATCGCGCCCATGAAGATCCGGAACATGCCCGAGGCTGAGGCCGAAGCCAGGGCGGTGGAGCTGGCCAGCCGCGTCGGCCTGGCCGACAAGCTCAAGGCCTACCCCAGCCAGCTCTCCGGCGGGCAGAAGCAGCGCATCGCCATCGTGCGTTCGCTGATGATGAACCCCGAGGTCATGCTCTTCGACGAGCCCACCAGCGCCCTCGACCCCGAAATGATCGGCGAGGTGCTGGGCGTGATGAAGAACCTGGCCGAGGACGGCATGACCATGATCGTGGTCACGCATGAAATGCGCTTCGCCCGCGAGGTCAGCAGCCGCACGCTGTTCCTGGACGGCGGCAAAATCGAAGAGGATAAGCCCTCCAGAGAGCTCTTCAACAACCCTGAAAGCCCCCGCCTGATCAGCTTTCTGGAAAAGGTGCTGTAACCGCAGCCATATACGCAAAGACTGGAGCGTCTTTTGGCGCTTCCAGTTTTTCGTGCGCTTTTGGGTCATTGTCAGTCGCAGTGGATTTCTATCCAGGCCCTTGAAAGAGGGGCGCTGCCCGGTCAGAAAAGCCGCCTTCCCAACGTACACCAGGCGGCCTTCCAATAATGAAGCAGAGAAATGGAGAAACGAGACATGAATGTAAACTGGCGCGAGCTGAAGCCGCAGATCAGGCAGGTCTGGATGCTGAGCCTGCCGGCCATTCTGACGCAGATCACGACCATCGTCATGCAGTACATCGACTCGGCCATGGTGGGCGCGCTGGGCGCGAACGCCTCGGCCGCCATCGGGCTGGTATCGACGAGCACCTGGCTCTTCGGCGGGGTGACGCACGCGGTATCGTCCGGCTTTTCGGTGCAGGTGGCGCATCAGATCGGCGGCGGGCACGACGAAAAGGCGCGCGACGTCGTGCGGCACGGCCTGGTGACGGCGCTGTGCATGGCGTCTCTTTTGTGCCTGACCGGCGCGCTGATCAGCGGGAGCCTGCCCGCCTGGCTGGGCGGCGACGAGGCGATTCGCGCGGACGCGTCGGCGTATTTCCTCGTGTTTGCGCTGATGTTGCCCTTTTCGCAGCTCAATTCGCTCTGCTCGGGCTTTCTGCAGTGCAGCGGCGACATGGTCACGCCCAGTATACTCAACGCGGGCATGTGCGTGCTGGACATGCTCTTCAACGCGATCTTCATTCCGCGCTACGGCGTGCTGGGCGCGGGGATCGGCACGGCGCTGGCCTGCGCGACGGTGAGCCTGGCGATGTCCTGGCGCTGCTGCCTGTGCAACGCGCAGCTGCGCCTGAACCGGCGCGAAAAGCTGCGCTTCGACGCGGGGATTCTGCGCAGGGCCGCGAAAATCGGCCTGCCGGTCGCGGTGCAGGAGGTCGCGACGAGCGCGGCGCAGGTCGCCTCGACCATCATCATCGCGCCGCTGGGCGCGGTAGCGATTGCCGCGAATTCGTTCGCCGTGACCGCGGAAAGCCTGTGCTATATGCCCGGCTTCGGCATCGGCTCGGCCGCCACGACGCTGGTCGGCCGGAGCGTGGGCGCGGGCGAGGAACGCCTGGCCCGGCGTTACGGGGGCATCTGCACGGCGATGGGCGCGCTTCTGATGGGCGCGACCGGCCTTCTGATGATGTTCGCCTGCCCGCTGGTGTTCAACCTGCTCACGCCGGTGGCCGAGGTGCGCGCGCTGGCCGTGCAGGCGCTGAGGATTGGCCTGCTGGCCGAG
>CAKUFB010000082.1 GCA_934647145.1 uncultured Clostridia bacterium | reverse complement strand
CCCTCGGACACGACCAGCTCGGCCCAGTCCACCAGGCTGTTGATCCACAGCTCGCCGCCCGAGGGCAGGATGCCCTTGAAGGTCATGTCCTGCATGCGGCTGGAGACGTGGTTGATGATGGTCTCGCGCGCCACGATCTCCTCGCCGAACTTGTCGATCATTTCCTCGCGCGTGGTCGGCCGGTGCATGCCGGTGGCGATCAGTATGCGGATTTCGGCCTCGGGCGCGCCCTTTCGAAGCTCTTCGAGGTAGATGGGCAGGGTGACGCGGCTGGGCACCGGGCGGGTGTGGTCGCTGGTAATCAGCAGGATGCGCCTTTTCCCCTTCGCCAGCTCGCTGACCGGCGCGCTGCCGATCGGATGCTCGAGCGCCCGGCGCACGATGGCCTGCTGATCCGGCTCGCCGCCCTCCTCATGACGCACGGCCAGTACCGCCCTGAGGCGGTTCTGCGGAATGGTAAAGGTCACCTGGCCGCGGCCGTACGGCAGGGACACGCACTTGTCTTCAGGCATGCTCATACGCTCCCCTTCCACTCACTCGACGTAGTTCACCGTGCCGCTCAGGCGCTCGGCGCGGGGCGAGGGCTCGCCGCTCGCGTAGCCGACGGCCAGGGCCAGCGTGGCGCGGTAGCCGTCCGGAATGCCGAAGCGGCGGTGCAGGCTGCGATCCGCGTCCTGATTGAACGCCGGGCGGAAGGAAGCGATGTAGCAGGAGCCCAGGCCCAGCGAGCAGGCGGCGATGGCCATGTTCTCGGTGGCGTTGGCACAGTCGATGTCGGCGAACATCTCGTTGCTCTCGTCGCCCGAAACCAGGATGGCGCAGGGCGCGCCCCGGAAGTTGTCGAAGTCGGGCTCGACCTCGCGGCCGTCGGCCAGCAGGATCTCGCAGTTCCTCGATACGATTTCGTCCAGCGCCGCGCGGCTGGTCACGACGGTGAAGTGCCAGGGCTGCCTGCCCATGGCGGTGGCGGCGAACTTGCCGCACTCGACGATCTGATCGAGCAGCTCGCGCGGCACGATCTGGTCGGTATAGCTGCGAATGCTCCTGCGGGAGAGCAGCGTCCGAATGGTTTCGTTCATGGTTTCTCAACCTCCTTTTTTGCATCGTAACACAAAAGAGAACGGTTGTCAATTGCCAATTCAGGTGCTATAATGGAGAAAACGAAACGGAGGTTCTGACACATGCGTGCATACGAGCGCTTTCTGAAGTACATTCAGTTCGACACCACCTCGAACGAAAACAACGAGCACTGCCCCAGCAGCGAGGGCCAGCTGGTCTTCGGCCGGTACCTGGTCGAGGAAATGAAGGCGATGGGCATATCCGACGCGCACATCGACGCGCACGGCTACGTCTACGGCACACTTCCCGCCAACTGCGAGGGCCAGAGCGCCATCGGCCTGATCGCGCACATGGACACGGTGGACGAGGCTCCCGCGCTGCCCATGAACGCCCGCATCGTCGAAAAGTACGACGGCGGCGACGTCACCCTGTCCGAGGGCTGCGTGCTCTCCCCCGCCGTGTTCCCGCTTCTCAGGGACGCGGCCGGCGAGGATCTGATCGTGACCGACGGCAGGACGCTGCTCGGCGCGGACGACAAGGCCGGCGTGGCGGAGATCATGACCCTGTGCGAGCGGCTGCTCAGCGACCCCTCGATCGCGCACGGCAAGGTGTGCGTGGGCTTTACGCCCGACGAGGAAATCGGCCGCGGCGCGGATCTGTTCGACGTGCCCGGCTTCGGCGCGGACTTCGCCTATACCGTGGACGGCGGCGAGCTGCCCTTCATCGAGTACGAAAACTTCAACGCGGCCTCGGCGAGCGTGACGGTCAACGGCCTGAGCGTGCATCCCGGCAGCGCCAAGGGCAAGATGAAGAACGCGGCGCTGATGGCGGCCGAGCTGGTCAGCCTGATGCCCGCCGCCGAGATTCCGGCCCACACCGAGGGCTACGAGGGCTTCTATCACCTCTGCGCGATCGAGGGCGGCGTGGAGCACGCGCGCGTGCAGTACATCATCCGCGACCACGACCGGGAGAAGTTCGAGGCGCGCAAGGAATTCATGCGCCGCACCGTCGCCTACCTGAACGAAAAGTACGGCGAAGGCGCCTTCGAGCTCGACCTGCGCGACAGCTACTACAACATGAAGGAAAAGCTGGCCGATCACATGGACGTGGTCGAGCGCGCGATGGACGCCTTCCGCGCCATTGGCTGCACGCCCGGCGCACTGCCCATCCGCGGCGGCACAGACGGCGCGCGCCTGTCCTTCATGGGCCTGCCCTGCCCCAACCTGCCCACCGGCGGCATGAACTGCCACGGCCGCTTTGAGTGCATCACCGTGCAGTCGATGGACAGGGTGGTCGAGGCGCTGACCCACCTCGTGCGCGCCCGCTGATGGCACAGACATTCATGAAAAGGAGATTCACAGCATGACTCAGGAACAGCTCATTCGCAATCTGCAGGCCCCGGCGGGTCACGTGGACGTGATTCTGGACACCGACGCATACAACGAAATCGACGACCAGTTCGCCATCGCCTACCTGATCAACTCTCAGGACAAGGCAACCACCGTCGGCCTGACCGCCGCGCCCTTCTTCAATCAGCACTCGGCCTCGCCCGAGGACGGCATGATCAAAAGCTACGAGGAAATCCTGAACATCCTGCGCCTGGCCGGGCGCGAGGAGCTGTGCGCCAGCGTCTACGAGGGCTCGCGCGCCTACCTGCCGGACGAAAAGACCCCGGTCGACTCCCCCGCCGCCCGCTTCATCGTGGAGAAGGCGCGGGAATACTCGGTCGACAGGCCGCTTTACGTGCTGGCCATCGGCGCGATTACCAACGTGGCCTCGGCCATCCTGATGGATCCGTCCATCCGCGAGAAGATCGTCGTGGTCTGGCTGGGCGGGCACGCGCTCCACTTCCCGGACACGCAGGAGTTTAACATGATGCAGGACGTGGCGGCGGCGCGCGTGGTCTTCGGCTGCGGCGCGCCGGTGGTGCAGCTGCCCTGCGGCGGCGTGGTCGACCGGCTCACCACCACCGGCCCGGAGCTGGACTGCTGGCTGACCGGCAAAAATCCCCTGGCCGACTACCTGGCCTCGCACACCCGGCAGGAGGCCGAGTCCTACGCCAAGGGCAAGCCCTGGAGCCGCGTGATCTGGGACGTGTCCGCGGTGGCCTGGCTGCACAACCATGAAAAGCGCTTCATGGACGCGCGCCTGGAGCGCAGCCCGATTCCCGAGTACGACCATCACTACGGCTTCGATTCCCGCCGCCACTTCATCCAGTACGTCTCGAATATCCATCGCGACGGCGTGTTCGAGGATCTGTTTACCCGCCTGACGCGCTGAATTCCCGCTTGACAGGGCGCGCGCGGCGTGGTATAGTAAACCTATCATCGAGGAAAAGAGTGGGAAGATGCGCAAGTAATCTGATTTTGACAGACAGAGATCGTTTCCGGCCATGTCATATGGCCTGCTTTCTGTCGCCGAATTCAGATGCGCGAGGAGTACCCCTCTCCATATCCATGCAGCAATGTATGGGCTGTTTTCGGCGCGGCCGGAGGCAGCCCTTTTTCGACCGCTTTTTGAGGTGAAACGCATGCTGCAAATCAATCATCTGACCATCCGTCACGCGCGCGACCTGCGCCCGCTGCTCGAGGACTTTTCTTTCACCCTGAACGCCGGCGACCGCGCCGCCATCATCGGCGAGGAAGGCAACGGCAAGTCCACGCTGATCAAGCTGATCGCAGACCCTTCGCTCGTCGAGGGCTACGCCGAGTATTCCGGCGAAATCGCGACCGGCGGCGCGCGCGTCGGCTATCTTCCCCAGGAGCTGCCCGCCGCGGACAGAGGCCTGACCGTCTACGACTACTTTTCAGCGCTCCCCTGCTTTTTCGAGCTGACGCCGCGCGAGGTGGCGGACACGCTGCGCGCGCTGCGCCTGCCGGGCGACTTCTGCTACGGCGAGCAGCGCGTGGGCACGCTCTCCGGCGGCGAGAAGGTCAAGCTGCAGCTGTGCCGCCTGCTGATGGAAAAGCCGCAGCTGCTCCTGCTGGACGAGCCGTCCAACGACCTGGACATCGAGACGCTGGAGTGGCTGGAACGCTTTCTGCTGGACTCGCCCGTGCCCGTGCTCTACGTCTCTCACGACGAGACGCTGATCGAGCGCACCGCCAACGTCATCGTACACCTGGAGCTGCTCCGGCGGCGCACGGTCGCGCGCTGGACGGTCGCGCGGATGAGCTATCAGCGCTACCGCGACGAGCGCCTGCGCGCCTTCGCCCATCAGGAGCAGATGGCTCGCAAGGAGGAGGCCGAATACCGCCAGCGGATGGACAAATTCCTGCAGATTCAGTCCAAAGTGGATTACGCGCAGGAAACCATCACCCGCGCAGATCCCCCGGGCGGCCGCCTGCTGAAAAAGAAGATGCACGCGGTTAAGTCGCTGGGGCGGCGCATCGAGCGGGACTACGAAAACCGGACGCAGATTCCGGACGTGGAAGAGGCGATACTGCTGCGCTTTCCCGAGGACATTTCGCTGCCCGAAGGGCGCGTGGCGCTGGACTGGGGGCCGCAGACGCTGCGCCTGGGCGAGCGGGTGCTGGCCAGGGACGTTCGCCTGTACGTGCGCGGGCCGCGAAAGGTGGTCATCACCGGCGCGAACGGTGCGGGCAAGACCACGCTGCTCAGACGGCTTCACACCGCGCTTGCGGCACAGGGTAGCCTGCGCGTGGGCTGGATGCCGCAGGAATACGCGGAGCTTTTGCCCGCCGATCAGACGCCCGTGGACTTCCTCTCGCGCACCGGCAGCAAGGAGGAGGCCACGCGCATCCGCACCCGCCTGGGCAGCCTCAAGTACACGCCCGAGGAGATGGAGCACCGCATTTCCGGCCTTTCCGGCGGGCAGAAGGCCAAGCTGCTGTTCCTGAAAATGGTGCTGGACGGCTGCGGCGTGCTGCTGCTCGACGAACCCACGCGCAACTTTTCTCCGCTCTCAGGCCCCGAAATCCGCGGGATTCTGCGTTCCTTCGGCGGCGCGGTGATCAGCGTCTCGCACGACCGCAAGTACATCGACGAGGTCTGCGACACGGTCTATCGCCTCACGCCGCGCGGACTGGAACGGCTTCGCGGGTAAAGGCAATAAAACAAACGACCGGTCGGATCACTCCGGCCGGTCTGGCAGCTTGTCAAAAAAGTTTTGACAAGCTGGTGGACGGGGAAGCGGGCTCCCCCGCCACTGCCACGCTGTGCATTTGCACCGCCTATCTTACGAAGATGCGGCAGCAAGTGGAGCCGGGCACTGCCCGGTCGAAAGGGCTGCGGCCCTCTCGAGCTCTCCAAGTTTTTTGACAGCTTAACAGACCGGTCGGTTCATTCCGGCCGGTCTGCGATATATTGGGTTCAGTTGTCGGTCTGACGGCTTTCCTGCAGGAAGCGCTCGGTCTGATCGGGGCGCGCCATGCTGGCCACGCGGCTGGTCTTGTCCAGCTGAGACTTGACCGAGTCGTACATGTTGCTGCACACGGCGGTATACAGCGCGTCGATGATGGTCAGCTGCGCAATGCGGGAGCTGATGGCGCCGCTGCGGATCATGGTCTCGGCGGAGACGGTGTACAGGATCACGTCGGCGAACTTGGACAGCGAGTTCTTGGTATACGAGGTGATGGCGATGAGCTTGCAGCCGGTGCGCTTGACCAGCGAGGCCATGCGGATGATGTCGTAGGTCTCGCCCGAATAGGAAATCAGCACCGCCACGTCGCTTTTCTTCAGGCTGGCCGCGGAGAGCAGCTGCACGTGATAGTCGGCGTTGGCCATGACCATTTTCCCTGTGCGCAGGAACTTGTTATGCGCGTCCAGCGCCACCAGGGCGGAGGTGCCCACGCCGTAGAAGTCCACTCGCTTGGCCCTGCACAAGAGCTGCACGGCCTGCTCGAACTTGTCCGTGTCCAGCATGTTCATCGTGTTCTCGATCGCCTTCATGTTGCTCAGGCAGATGTTGCGGAACACCACGTCCGACCGGTCGCCGGGGGTGATTTCCTGATAGGAGATGGCGTTGCTGCGCGCGGTCAGGTCGCTCGAGAGCATGCGGCACAGCTCCTTGTAGCCTGAATAGCCCATGCTCTTGCACAGGCGCACCACCGCGGAGGCCGACGTGCCCGACTGCGTGGCAATTTCCTCAATGGTCATGTTGACCACCTTTTCGGGACACTCCAGCACAAAGCTGGCCACCTGACGCTCCTTCGGCGAAAGAGAAGAAAGCATCTCGCGCAGTCTCAGACAGCATCCCACACCGCTCGAACCCATGAATAATCCCTCCGTACCTGACGGCCGCTGCCGACCCAGTTTCCTATTATAATACCATGATCGATTATACTCCTTTTTCCGGCGTCTGTCAATCCGTTATTTGGGCATGTTTGGCCACAAATTTGCGATTCCGGATGAAAAGCTGCACTTTTTGCCGAATTGGAGCCGACCTCTGTATGAAATTATTTTTCGTTTTCGCGAAAAGATGTTGACAAATTGTCGCGTATGGTATATACTTGTACCTAGATCGAGTCACATTGCAGCGACAGGCCCAAAGGCCGCCGCAAAGAAAGAAAAGGAGCTGTGTCTCATGAGTTTCATGTTCAACCCCTATCCCTACGCCGACCCCAACGCGGTCAACCCGGTTGTAAAGCCGCAGAAGGTTGCGGACACCCTGGTCAAGGGCATCATTCCGGTCGCGAAAAAACTGGTCAGCCTGCTCAAGCAGGACGGCGTAAACACCATGGGTATCGACAACTACCCCGGTTCCGACATTGCCAGCCTGGTCAACATCATGAAGCAGCAGTGCATGGGCCTGGATTTTGAGTTCATCGACGCGGCGAGCCTGCTCAAGAGCGCCGAGGAAATCACCGAGATCGTCACGCCCTACCTGCCTGAGGATCGCGACTGGGACCCCGTGCTACTCTACGGCGTGCGCTACATGGACGGCTACAAGGGTCTGCAGGACGCCGCCAAGGTTCAGGCGCTGATCGAAAAGCTGCGCTCCGGCAGGAAGATCGTCGTCTACGGCCAGGGCGCGCTGGCGGAGGAAATCCAGAACGAGTACGACCTGCGCGTGTGGATGGACGTGACGCCCCGTACCGCCGTGCTGGCCTATAAATACGGCTCCGCGCACAACATCGGCGCGACGAAGGATCTGTCCTTCAACCTGGCGATGCGCCGCAACTACTACGTCGACTTCGAAACCGCCATGGCCCAGCGCTGGGGCATGATGAAGAAGGGCATTCTGGACTACTACATCTCCGCCGACGAGCCGCGTGACATGCAGATGATGTCCTTCGCCGCCCTGGTCGACCTGTTCGAGGAAATCAACAAGCGCCCGTTCCGCTGCCGCCCGGTGTACCTGGAGGGCGTGTGGGGCGGCTGGTACATCCACAGGCTGCGCAATCTGCCCAAGGAAATGCGCAACTGCGCCTGGGTGTTCGATATGATCCCGCTGGAGGTTTCGCTGGTCGCCAAGACGGACGACTTCGAGTTCGAGGTTCCCTTCTTCACGTTCGTGCAGGTCATGGGCGAGAAGCTGCTGGGCAAGCAGGCCTTCGAGCAGTTCGGCGGCTACTTCCCCATCCGCTTCAACTACGACGACACCTGGCATTCCTCGGGCAACATGTCCATCCAGTGCCATCCGGACGCGGACTATGTGGTCAAGCACCATCGCGAGTTCGGCCGTCAGGACGAGAGCTACTATGTGTGCGTGGCCTCTCACGGCGCGAAGACCTACCTGGGCTTCAACGAGCCGGACAGCGGCGAGAAGTTCATGCAGGAAGCCAGGCGCGTGGAGCATAACGGCGAGCTGATCGACTACGAGAAGTACATCAACGCCGTGCCCTCCATCCCCGGCACCCAGGTCATGATCCCCGCCGGCACCGTGCACGCCTCCGGCCGCAACCAGGTCATCCTGGAGATCGGCTCGCTGACCGTCGGCTCCTACACCTACAAGCTGTACGACTATCAGCGCATCGATCCCGCCACCGGCATGCCGCGCCCGATTCACCTGAAGATGGGCGAATGCGTGCTGCACAAGGAGCGCGACAGGAAGTACGTCTACGAAAACCTGGTCAACCACGGCGGCGTGGTGCGCGAGGGCGAGGACTGGAAGGAAATCGTCGTCGGCGAATGCGACATGCTCTACTTCTCCCTGCGCAACGACGTCTTCGCCAGGCAGATCGAGGACGAGGCGAGCGACCGATTCCACGTGCTGGCGCTGGTTGACGGCGAGAAGGTTCGCGTCGAGTCGATCGAGGATCCGTCCAGGTTCTTCGAGATGAGCTACATGGACATCATCGTGGTGCCCGCCCACTTCGGCAAGTACCGCATCGTCAACGAGGGCGTGGGCGTCGTGACCGTTCACAAGACCATGCTTCGTCCCGACGGCAAGTAATTTCACCCGGATCGCAATTCCCCCGTGTTCATCCGAGCGCGGGGGTTTTTGAGGAGTATCGCCATGAACAGAACCATACTCGCCCTGGACGTGGGCGGCACCTTTGTTAAGTACGGCACCTTTGTCGAGGGTCAGGGTCTGATCGAATCCTCAGTCGGCCAGTTTCCGATGGCCGAGTCGGGCAACGCCGTGCAGATCGTGAACACGCTGGGCCGTTTCCTGCGCGAGCACCCGGCCGATCTGGTCAGCGTCAGCATCCCCGGCCCGATGGACTACGCGCACGGAACCAGCCTCATGAAGCACAAGTTCGTCTCGCTCTACGGCGTTGCGCTGGACGAGGCGCTCGCGCCCTACCTCTCCGGCGCGCCCATCACCTTCCTGCACGACGGCGTGTCCTTCCTGCTGGGCGAAATGTACGACGGAAACGCCGCCCGGTTCGAGCGCCCCGCCGGGGTCATGCTGGGTACCGGGCTGGGCTTTATCACCGGCGAGGAAAAACGCGCCTGCATCAACCTGCGCGACATCCCCGCTTTCCCCCTGTGGAGCCAGCCCTACAGGGACGGCATCGCGGAGAACTACGTCTCCAGCATGGCCATGCGCGACAACTATAAGCGCCGCACCGGCGTGGAAACCGACGTAAAGAGCATTTCAGTCGCCGCGCGCGCAGGCGACCGGGACGCGCAGGCCGTGTTCGAGGAAAACGGACGCTGTCTGGGCGAAATGCTGCGTAAAAAGTGGGAGCTTCTCCACTTCGACGGCGTGGTCATCGGCGGCCAGATCGCCCGTTCGCTCGACCTGATGGAAGCGCCCCTGCGCGAGAACCTCCCCGTGCCGGTCGCCGCCGCCGCGCACCTGTCCGACGCGGCCCTTCGCGGCGCGGCCTTCTACGCGCTCAGGGGCAAGGACGCCTGCACGCGCACCTTCTCCGATGAGGAGATCGCCCGGGTGGTCGGCTAAAGCCGCATAACAAGATAGACTCTGGTCTGTTTTTACGTAAATAGACCAGAGTCTGTTTTTATTCGCCCTGCTGAGTCTTCAGCGCTTCCTTTCGATACTGCGTGGGCGTGCGGCCGAATTCCTTGTGAAACAGGCGGCAGTAATAGTATGCGCTCGAGAAGCCGACCGCCTCGGCAATCTCGTTCACCTGCAGCGTCGAGTACTGCAAAAGCTCCGTCGAGTGCTCCAGCCGCAATCTGGTCAGGTACTGCGTGACCGTCGTGCGC
>CAKUFB010000081.1 GCA_934647145.1 uncultured Clostridia bacterium | reverse complement strand
TTGCCCTCGGCGTGCTCCTCTTCGGCAAGCTCCACGCCGCTCGACGCGTCCACCACCACCAGGCGGCTCTGGTCGATCGCCGACAGCAGCGTCGCCGCCCAGGGCTCCATTTCCTCGCCGGTGTAGACGAACAGATCCGCGTCCTGGATCTTCGCCATGTCGCGCGGGGTGGGCTCGTAGGTATGGCTCTCGGTGCCTGCGGGCAGCAAAAGCGTCACGTTTACGCGCCCGCCGCCGATCTGGCGCGCAAAGTCATACTGCGGAAACAGCGTGGCGATGACCGTCAGCCTGTCGTCTGTCTCGCCCTGCGCGCAGCCGCCCAGGGGCAGCAGGAGCAGCGCCATCAGGACGCATAGTACTCGTTTTATGTTCATTTTTTCCTCCCATTGTGAGGTATTCACCGATCAGCGCCTTTCTCACCTGAACCCGCCGACGACGGCGATCAGTGCGTTGACGAACAGCGCCAGCAGCACGGCCACGGCCAGACTGGACACGGCGAAGCCCTCGATGAAATACGCGCAGGCGTAGATCAGCCCCACGTCGATCACCCAGTGAAACAGGCCGAAGGTCAGACAGCCCAGCGGCAGCGTGACCAGCCGGACAAGCGGCCTGAGCAGCAGGTAGGCTCCGCCCAGCAGCACGCCCACGGCGACCGCCTGCGCCGGCTCGGCCACCTGGATCATGCCGGGCATGATGGCGTGGGCGGTGGGGACGGCCAGCGCGCAGCACAGGAAGGTGGCGAAGGTGCGGCCGGGGCGGTTTTCTCGCTTGCTCATGTCAGCTCCTCCAAAACAGGTCGATAGGTCTCGAACGCGCCGCCCGAGGGCAGGGCGCAGAAGACGACCGGCTCCCTGCGGGTGGGGTGCGTCACCTGTAGCCGCCAGGCAAACAGCGCGATGGGCTGACCGGGCTTTCCATGGCCGTAGCGGTTGTCGCCCCACAGCGGAAGGCCCCGGCTGGCGTGCTGCACGCGGATCTGGTGCGCCCGGCCGGTCGTCAGGTTCACGCGCGCGAGCGTCGTGCCGTCCTTATGCGACAGGGGCGAGGTGGTCAGGCGCGCGTCCTTCCCGCCTGGAAAGCCGGGCTTTACGACGCGCACCATGCCGGTTTTTTCGTCCTTATACAGCGTGTCCTCGAAGGCCTGCTCGCTCTGGAGTGTGCCCTCGAGCACGGCCAGGTATTCCTTTTTCGCCGTGTGCTGGGAGAACTCGCGCGAGAGGCGCTCGGCTGCCTTCGAGGTGCGCGCGAACACCATGACCCCGCCGACCGGGCGATCCAGCCGGTGCACCAGGCCCAGGTAGACCGCGCCCGGCTTATTGTACTTTTTGCCGATATAGTCCTTGAGCGCGCTGAGCAGGTCGAGGTCGCCGCTCGAATCGCGCTGCACGGGCATGTTGGCCGGCTTGACCACGACCAGCAGGTGGTTGTCCTCGTACAGCACGTCGATTGCGTACCTGCCCGCGCGGCAGACGTCCACAGGCTGCGTCATCTGGCCTGCCAGCGCCCGCTGGCTCCGCAGGGCAGCACGCCGCCCAGCGTGACCGGCAGCACCACCTCGTCCGCCGAGACCGAGCCGCCGTGCGCGCGTGCAACCGTCTTTTCGAGCATGTTGTGCAGCACCGCCGGCTGAAGGCCGGTCGTGTAGCTGTTGATCAGCATGAACAGCGGCCGCTCGCTGAGCGTCTGCGCGCAGGCGTCCACCAGGCCGTACAGCTCGTTTTCCAGCTTCCAGATCTCGCCGCCCGGGCCGCGCCCATACGACGGGGGATCCATCAGGATGCCGTCGTAGAAGCTGCCGCGCCGCTGCTCGCGCTTGACAAACTTGAGCGCGTCGTCGATGATCCAGCGGGTGCTCTTCTCGTCCACGCCGCTGAGCTGCCGGTTTTCGCCCGCCCACTGCACCATGCCCCTGGCCGCGTCCACATGCGTCACATGCGCGCCGGCTGAGGCGCAGGCCACCGTCGCGCCGCCGGTGTAGCCGAACAGGTTCAGCACCCGGATCGGCCGGCCGGCTCTTCGGATCAGGCCGCTCATCCAGTCCCAGTTCACCGCCTGCTCGGGGAACAGTCCGGTGTGCTTGAAGCCGGTCGGGCGCACCCAGAAGCGCAGATTTTTATAGTCGATCTCCCACTTTTCGGGCAGCCTGCGAAAAAACTCCCACTCGCCGCCGCCGCTCGCGCTGCGGTGATACCAGGCGTGCGCCTGCTTCCAGGCCGATTTGTCCTCGCACGGCCAGATGGCCTGGGGGTCGGGTCTGCGCAGGATCACCTCGCCCCAACGCTCCAGCTTTTCGCCGTCGCCCGTGTCGATCACTTCATAGTCCTTCCAGCCGTCCGCTATATACATCGTATCCTCCGAATCAGAACCTTTTTTAGCTTTCCTATTGTAAACGCCCCCGGGCGCTTTGTCAACGCATCCTGCGTTAAGGGCCACGGCCGCTTCGTCGAATTAAGCATTTGTTGCAAATATTGCATATTTATTAATGAGAAAGACTTGTGAGAGGAAACATAGAGTAAAAACACAGAGATGATCAGCATGATGAAGAAAAACCTGTACCTATGGCCGTGATTTCCTCTCTTCTGCCGTTGGCTTAATACTTTTGTAATTTGACGCTGCCGCCGTGGCAGTATGCGGCGTTTGGCTGGACAGCGGGACGGGCGGTGTGGTATAATAATACAAAATCGACGAGAGAGGAAACCTGAGCATGTTTGCACACCTGCATTTGCACACCGAATACAGCCTGCTGGACGGCGCGAACCGGATCGGCCCGCTGCTGGACTACGTCAGGGAGCTGGGCATGACGCACTGCACCGTGACCGATCACGGCGCGATGTACGGCGTGGTGGACTTCTACGAGCAGGCGAAGAAGCGCGGCATTCATCCGGTAATCGGCTGCGAGGTATACGTGTGCCCGGACATGGACGACAGAACCTCCCTGTCCCGCGACTACAGCCACCTGATCCTGCTGTGCGAGAACCAGACGGGCTATCAGAACCTGATCTACATGGTCTCTCAGGGCTTCACGCGCGGCTTTTACTACAAGCCCCGCATCGACTACAGGCTGCTCGCCGAGCATCACGAGGGTCTGATCGCGCTGTCGGCCTGCCTGTCGGGCGATTTGCCCAAGCTGCTGCTCAGCGGCCAGGAGAAGCAGGCGCGCGAGATGGCGCAGAAATACCTCGACCTGTTCGGCCGGGGCAACTTCTTCGTGGAGATACAGGATCACGGCCTGGCCGAGGAAAAGCGGGTGCTGGGGCCGCTGATCCGCCTGGCGCGGGAGATGGACATCCCGCTGGTGGCCACCAACGACTGCCACTACCTGCGCCGCGAGGACGCCGAGGCGCAGGAGGTGCTCATGTGCATACAGACCGGCAAGACGCTTGCCGACGCCAACCGCATGCGCATGGAGACCGACCAGCTCTATGTCAAGAGCGAGGAGGAGATGCGCGCGCTGTTTCCCGAGCTGCCCGAGGCGATCGAGCGCACCGTGGAAATCGCCGAGCGCTGCCAGGTGGAGTTCGACTTTTCGCACGTGCATCTGCCGAAATTTCCGCTGCCGGAGGGCGAGACCGCGCGGGGGTATCTGCGCCGCCTGACCGAGGAGGGCCTTGCCCGGCGCTACAGCCCCGACCGCGCCGACGCGCGCGAGCGCATGGAGTACGAGCTGAGCGTCATCGAGAAGATGGGCTATGTGGACTACTTCCTGATCGTGTGGGACTATGTGAACTTCGCCAAGAAAAACGGCATACTGGTCGGCCCGGGACGCGGCAGCGGCGCAGGCTCGATCGTGTGCTACGCGCTGGACATCACCGCCATTGACCCGCTCAGGTACGACCTGCTGTTCGAGCGCTTCCTGAACCCGGAGCGCGTGTCCATGCCCGATCTGGACATCGACTTCGACTACGAGCGCCGCAGCGAGGTCATCGACTACGTGGCCCGGCGCTACGGAGCCGATCACGTCTCGCAGATCATCACCTTCGGCACCATGGCGGCCAAGGCGGTGGTGCGCGACGTGGGGCGCGTGCTGGACATGAGCTATGCCTCGGTGGACGCGGTGTCCAAGATGATTCCCTTCGCCCTGGACATGACGCTGGACAAGGCGCTCTCGGTGAGCGGCGAGCTGCGCGGCGCGTATGAGAACGACGACAGCGTGCGCCGCCTGATCGACACCGCCAAAAAGCTGGAGGGCATGCCCCGGCACGCCTCCACCCACGCCGCGGGCGTGCTGATCACCAGCCGGCCGGTCTATGAATACGTGCCCCTGCAGACCAACGACGACGTGATTACCACCCAGTTTCCCAAGGATACGCTGGAGCACCTGGGTCTGCTGAAGATGGACTTTCTGGGCCTGCGCACGCTGACCGTCATCGGCGACAGCCTGCGCATGATCGAGGAGGCCACCGGCCTGCGCCTCACCCCCGAGGACATCCCGATGGACGACAAGGCGGTCTACGACATGATCTCGGAGGGCGAGACCGACGGCGTGTTCCAGATGGAGGGCGGAGGCATGCGCCAGTTCCTGGCCAACATGAAGCCGGCCTGCTTCGAGGACATCATCGCCGCGATTTCGCTGTACCGCCCCGGCCCGATGGAGTCCATACCGCGCTTCATCGCGGGCAAGCAGAACCCCGAGTCGGTTCACTACGAGCATCCCAAGCTCAAGCCCATCCTGTCCGTCACCTACGGCTGCATGGTCTATCAGGAGCAGGTCATGCAGATCGTGCGCGACCTGGCGGGCTACTCGATGGGGCGAAGCGACCTGGTGCGCCGCGCCATGGCCAAGAAAAAGCACGACGTCATGGCGCAGGAGAAGGAATACTTCATCCATGGCAAGCTCAACCCGGACGGCTCGATCGACGTGCCCGGCGCGGTGCGCAGGGGCGTGCCCGAGCAGGTGGCCGAGCACCTCTTCGAGGAAATGACCGCCTTCGCCAGCTATGCCTTCAACAAGCCGCACGCCGCGGGCTACGCCGTGGTCGCCCTGCAGACCGCCTGGCTCAAGGTACACTATCCCGCCCAGTTCATGGCGGCCATGATGAACTCCTTTACCGACAACACCGACAAGGTGGCCTTCTACATCCAGTACCTGCGCAAAAAGGGCATTTCGCTGCTCCCGCCGGACATCAACCGCAGCGGCGAGAAGTTCAGCGTGGACGTGCAGAACGGGGTGAGCGCGGTGCGCTTCGGCCTGGGCGCGGTCAAGAACGTGGGCTCAAACGCCATCGCCGCCATCGTGCGGGAGGTGAAGCGCGGCGGGTTCTTCGCCGACCTGTACGACTTCGTGGAGCGCGTCAACTGCGACCAGATGACCAAGCGCACGGTCGAGTGCCTGATCAAGTCGGGCGCGTTCGACACCCTGCCCGGCAACCGCGCGCAGAAGCTGGCCGTGTTCGAGGGCGTGATGGACGGGGTCAGCAGGCGCAAAAAGTCGGTGGTCGAGGGACAGCTGTCCCTGTTCGGCGAAATGGACGTGGATGTGCCCCCGCCGCCCCTGCCAGAGATCAGGGAGCTGCCGCCCAAGGCGCTGCTCGACATGGAAAAGGAAGTCACCGGCGTGTATATCACCGGCCATCCGCTCGACGAGTTCCGCGAGGAGCTGTCGCGCCTGGAGGTCAACGCGGGCTTTTTGTCCTCCCTCGCCGAGGACTACGCCGACAAGGGACTGTCCTTCGACGGCATGAGCGCCGCGATGGGCGGCCTGATCACCGAGCGCAAGACGAAGGCCACCCGCAAGGGCGACATGATGGCGTTTATCACGCTGGAAGACCTGTTCGGCTCCACCGAGGCGCTGGTTTTCCCGCGCGTGTTCGAGCGCTTCCGCGGGGCGCTCGCCTCCGACGAGCCGGTGCTGCTGCGCGGCAGGCTGTCCATCCGCGAGGACGACGCGCCCAAGCTGATCGTCGATTCGGTTTCGCCGCTCAGGCACGGCGAGGAGCTGGGCCCGGACGCGCTTCCCGCGCCCGAAGCGCCGCCGCCCGTCCGCGAAGCGCCCGGCGTTCCCGCGCCCAGGCAGAAGCGGCTGTACCTGCGCGTGAAGAACGCCTTCCAGCGCGACCAGGCCGCCGACCTGCTGGTTAAGACCCCCGGCGACTGCGTCGTGACCTTCTATGTGGCCGACGAGGGCAAGGCCTATCAGGCCCCGCGCGAAATGTGGGTCGGCGAGGGCGTCGACCTGATCTCCCTGCGCGAATACCTCGGCCCGGAAAACGTCGTGATGAAATAGCCGCGCGCCTCAGGCTGTCGAGCGGCCGGCAGGGCCGACAGCCGGCTGCTGCCGCCGAATAGAACACGAAACCAGCCGCCATACATGAGAGCGGCTGGTTTCTCCGTTTTTTTTTGGGGCTTCATCGGAACACTCACAGACCCTTTTTAATAACCCAAAGCGCCCCGCAGGATCGCTGGAGCCTGCGGGGCGGCCTGATGGTATGGTCTGTATCAGCGCCTGAGTATGAATTCAGCTTACTTGAGCAGCTCGTTGAATTCCGCCTCCATCGCCGCGAGGTTGGCCTCGATGTCGCCGGTGGACAGCATTTCGGTCATGTAGTCGTTGAAGCGCGCGAAGATCTGCTGGACGTTCTTGTTCGCCGCCGGCAGGGGATGCGCCGCGCCGCTGGCGATCGGGCCCAGGAACGCGTCGGTGTTGTAATCCGCGAACTTCGCCGCCCACAGCTCGGGCGTGCCCTCATAGGCCGGAATGACCGCCTGAGCGGCCTGCGCCTGCGCCT
Organism: uncultured Clostridia bacterium; assembly: GCA_934647145.1. GTDB lineage: Bacteria > Bacillota > Clostridia > Christensenellales > Aristaeellaceae > CAKUFI01. The sequence continues at coordinate 3,086 of CAKUFB010000081.1, read as the reverse complement.
CGTAGCCCGCCAGATAGGTCAGGAACTTCTTGACCTCTTCCGGATGCTTGGTCGTCGCCGCGCCCACCCAGCTCAGGGAGTGGGAGATGGTGGTGGCTTCCTTCATGATCGGCAGGGAAACGACGCCCAGCATGTCGCCGTAGGCCTCCTGATAGGTCGCCATGTTCCAGCTGCCGTCGAATGTCATCGCGTCGGTGCCGGACAGGAAGCGGACGTTCTTGGCGATTTCGACCTGCTCCTCGACGGTCGCGGAGATCTTCTCCACATGGATCGCGTCGTGGAGCTTCTGGAACGCCTCGACGTTCTCCGGCGTGTTCACGACGCACATGCCGTTCTCGTCGAAGAGCATGCCGCCGTTGCCGTAGATGTAGTCATAGCCGAACGCCTGGCCGTTGGCCGCGATGGAGCAGCCGTGGACGCCCGCGTCGGGGTTGGTCAGCTTCTTCGCGGTCTCGATGAACTCGTCCCACGTCCAGCCGTCCTTCGGGTATTCCACGCCCGCCTCGTCGAACAGGGTCTTGTTGTAGTAGACGGCGATGGCGTCGAAGTCTCTCGGAATGCCCCTGAGGACGCCGTCCACCGTGTGGGTCGCGACCGTGTGAGCCGGATACTTGGTCACGTCCACCGCGCCGGACTCAAACAGATCGGTGATGTCGAGCAGATAGCCGTTGCGGGCATAGTCCACGACGTTCAGCGCGTTGATCGAGAACACGTCGGGCGCGCTGCCGGCCGGCAGGCCGACGACCAGCTTGTCCCAGTACTGCGACCAGGGAATGGAGCTCGCGTTGACCACGATTTCGTCCTGAGACGCGTTGAACGCCTCGATGGCGGGCAAAATGCCCTCATCCTGTTCACTCATCCAGTAGTTCATCTCCAGCTCAACCGCGGCGTACGCGGTCGAACCCAGGGCCAGCAGCAGAACCAGTACCAGTACCAACAGTTTCTTCATGAGACAGACACCTCCATACTTTTTTATCGTTCACCCTTGCTCAGGGGAAAGACTACGCCTTGATACTGGACAGCGCGATGCCCTCCAGCATCTGCTTCTGACCGATCAGGAAGACCAGCAGCATCGGCGCCATCGCCAGCACGCCCGCCGCCATCTGCGTGGGAATCTTCTGCGCGTACTGCCCCTGCATGTTGGCCAGGGCGATCGACAGCACGTACAGGCTCTGCTTGCTGGTGACGATCAGCGGCCAGAGCATTTCGTTCCAGCTCCACAGCGTGGTCAGCACGCCGAACGCGATCAGGCCGTTCTTCAGCAGCGGCAGCAGGATCCTCCAGTAGATGCCGAAGAAGCTGCAGCCGTCGATCATCGCCGCCTCGTCAAGCTCCCTGGGCAGCGTCATGAAATTCTGCCTCAGGAAGAACACGCCGTAGATACTCGGCAGGTTCGGAATGATGATTCCGGCGAACGAGTTGAGCCATCCCAGCCTCATCGTCATGATGAAGCGCGGAATGATGATCATCTGCGTCGGCACCATCAGCACCGTCATGCAGACCAGGAAAATCGCGTTCTTGCCCGGGAAGTCCAGCCGCGCGAAGGCGTAGGCGCCCATCGAGCAGGTCATCAGCTGGAAGACCACCGTGGTCACCGTCACAAACGCGGTGTTCTTGTAATACGACGCGAACCGGTATTTCTGCAGCACGTCGACGTAGTTCTTCCACTGCGGATTCTTCGGCAGCCAGACGATCGGTACCTTCATCGCCTCCGGCTGGGTCTTCACGCTGGTCAGCAGCATCCATGCGAACGGCATGATCATAAACACCGCCCAGAACACGAGTATGATGTACAGCAATGCGCGACCGGCGCGGATCTTTTTCTGCATACGCCCTCCGCCTCTCTTATTCATAGTGCACCCACCTGCTCTGCAGTTTGAACTGAACGAGCGTGAGCGCCAGTATGATCACCAGCAGCACCACGGCCTCCGCCGACGCGATGCCCAGGCTGTGATACAGGAAGCCCTTTTCGTATATGCCGTAGACCATCGTGCGATAGTAGCGCATGAATTTGTCGGCCGTGCTTCCCGAGCCGGCAAGCGTATAGATGATGTCGAACACCTTGAAGCCGCCCATCAGCGAGGTGATCGAGACGAAGAACAGCACCGGAGAAAGCAGCGGAACGGTGATCTTGCGGAACTGCTGGCCGCTGGTCGCCCCGTCGATCATCGCGGCCTCGTAGTAGCCGCGCGGGATGTTCTTCAGCCCCGCCAGCAGGATGATCATGTTGTAGCCCACCGAGGACCACACGCCCACGATGATCACGCCCAGCATCATGAAGCTCGGGTCGGTCAGCCACTTCGGCCCGTTGATTCCGAGCGCCTTGAGCGCCTGGTTTACCACGCCGTACTGCGAGTTGAGCAGCGAGCGCCACACCATGCCGACGGCCGCCGCCATCGTCACCGACGGCAGGAAGTAAATCACGCGGAACAGTGACTGACCCCTGATGTCCTGGTTCAGCGCATTCGCCAGCAGCACGCTGATTACCATGCTCACGCCGACCGAAACGAAGGCGTAGTACACCGTGTTGAGCAGCTCCTGCCACATGTCCGACCCGGCGGCAAACAGGGTTCTGTAGTTCTTCAGGCCGACGAATTCGTAGGTAATGTAGTCCGGCCCCTCTGTAAGCGAAAGGAGGACAGACCAGATCGTCGGCACGATGAAAAACACCGCAATGCCGATGACGACCGGTGCGATCATCAGATACGCCGCCCGGTATTCGCTCTTCTTTCGCGCCGACAGCTTCGCCTTCTGCAAACCGTTCACCCGCTCTCTGAAATGATGTTCTGCGTGCTGCGTAACAGTTGAAGTTAACATCAACACAATACGATCAACTAGATTGTAACACGACGCATTAGGGGATTTCAACAACACGAAACAATATTAACTTAAATGTACGAAATGCGCCATATTCAAACGTTTCACTCAAATGAAAGAGCCGCCCCTTTTCAGGGGGCGGCTCACAGACTGTCAAAAAACCCCGGAGAGCTCGAGAGGGCCGCAGCCCTTTCGAACTTTCAATCGCGCCCAGCGGCGTGTACGGTGGGCACGGGACGATTTTTGCGCCGGAAAATCTCATTTTCCAG
>CAKUFB010000080.1 GCA_934647145.1 uncultured Clostridia bacterium | reverse complement strand
CCTGTCCCATGGCGGCGGATATCGGCGCGGACCACGGCTTTTTGGGCGCCTGGCTATTGTCGAGCGGCCGGTGCGAACGAGTGCAGCTCCTGGACATCAGCGAACCGTCGCTGGCCAAGGCCAGGCGGCTGATCGCGTCGCTTCACCTGGAAAGCCGCGCCATCTTCGGCGTGGGGGACGGCGCGCAGGCCATGACAGAGCCCGCGCAGGCGGCGATTATCGCGGGCATGGGCGGGCCGACTATCTGCGGCATCATCGAGCGCGGCCAGGAAAGACTGGGCAACGCGCAGCTGATTCTGCAGGCCAACGTGGGTCTTTTCGACCTGCGCGAGCGCCTGACGCGGCTCCATTACCGGATCGACCGGGAGGAGCTGGTGCGCGCGGGCGGCAGGTGGTATATCGGCATGCGGGCGGTGCGCGGCGAGGCAGAATACTCCCGCCGGGAGCTGCTTTTCGGGCCGTGCCTGCTGGCCGGCAGACATCCGCGCCTGCCCGAGTACGCGGCGTTTCGCATCCGGGTGCTTGAGGACGCGCTTGCGGGCGTGCGAAAAACCGAGGGCGAGCGCGCCGAGCGCATCGAGAAGGAACTGAACGAAGAGAAAAAACTGTGGGAAGAGGTGCGCGCATGAGGGTCAGGGACGCGCTGAATATCCTCAACGGGATGTTTCCGCCCGAGCTGGCGGAGAGCTATGACAACGTAGGGCTTCTGTGCGGCCATCCGGACGCGCCGGTGACGGGAATCCTGTGCGCGCTCGACCTGACGGAGGGCGTGATCGACGAGGCGTTGGAAAAGGGCGCGCAGCTGGTCGTGACCCATCATCCGATTCTGTTTCACGCGCGCAAAAACCTGCGCGAGGACGACCCGGAGGGCAGACTGCTGGCCAGGCTGATTCGCAGCCGCCTGTCGCTGATCGCCGCGCACACCAACTACGACAACGCGCCGGACGGCGTGAACGACCAGCTGGCCGCCGCGCTGGGACTCGAAAAGGTGCAGGCGCTTTCAAACGGCCTGCACGTGGGTGAGCTGCCGCGCGAAATGTCCGTGCGCGAGCTGACGGAGCACGTGGGGAGGGCGCTTGGCGCGGTCGTCAGGCCGTACTGCGCGCGCGATGCGGCCGTTCGCCGGGTGGCGGTCTGCGGCGGCGCGGGCAGCGAGTTTTATCCCCTGGCGCTTGCCTCCGGAGCCCAGGCCTACGTGACCGGCGAGGCGCATCACCACGACGCGCTCGCGGCGGTCGCCGAAAACCTGGCCGTGCTTGAGGCCGGGCATTATGAAACGGAGCAGATTGCGATAAAATCACTGGCAAACCGTTTACAGAATGCGGCGGATGCGCTACAATATAAGGTGACTGTCATGGAGAGCGCGGAGAGACCCTTCGCGCGCCCTTACTGATTAGAGGAGGACGAAGGAATGAAAATGGAAGCTCTGTGGGTCTATCAGCAGCGAGACATGGAGGCCGACCGCTTTGAAACCGAAATGCGGCAGGCTCCCAACCGCCTGAAGCTGCTGAAGGAACGCGACTTTTTGCAGGAGCAGCAGAATAATATGAAGCGCATCGAGCGCGAGGTGGCCCTCATGAGCGACCGCCTGGACGCCCTGCGCGACGAGGAAGAGCGCCTGCGCGGCGTACTGGACAACCTCCTTACGGCGGTCAAGGACATCACCGAGGATCAGACCGAGGAGATCGACAAGCAGATTGCCGCCGCCTCCAAGCTCGAGGATACGCTGCTTACCTATGAGCAGGAAATCGCCAAGATGCGCAAGGACAGCGAGGCCCGCGACCGCCTGCAGAAGGACATCCGCCTGCGCGCCGCCCGCACCAAGGCCGATTTTGACGAGCATAAGAAGGCCTACGACGTCGAGTTCAAGCGCGACAAGGCCAAGCTGGAGGAGCTGCGCAAGGCGGCCGAGGAGGAATCGAAGAAGGTCGATCCGGAGCTGCTGGCCAAGTACCGCTCGATCAAGCAGCACATCGCGCCGCCTATCGCCAAGCTCAACGGCAATCGCTGCGGCGGCTGCAACATGGAGCTGTCCGCGGCCACGCTCAACGCCATGAACGGCAGAGATTTCATCGAATGCGACAACTGCGGCCGCGCGCTGTTTAAGAGCGAGGAATGAGCAGGAGCACGTCCGAGTAGCTCTTTTCGCCCCGCGAAACGCCGCACAGGCGCAGGAAGCCGTCGCTCAGGCGCTGAAAAGCGCGCTGCAGAGCCGGCAGGTGTTCGCCCGAGCCGTTCGATGCGACGAATTCGCGTCGGACGGCTTCTTTCATCTGCCCCATCAGGCCGGCAAGCGCTTCCTCCGGCAGCTCCTGCGCGGCGTAGAGCAGCATCTGAAGGTTTGCGGAAGCTTCGAACGTCCCGCCGAGCGTCCGGCACATCGTCCACGCGGCGCGGCTGGCCAGATCCTCGCACGCGATTCCGGCCTGATGCGCCAGCTCGTGGCACAGCGTAAAGGGGATGAGCAGCGGCCGGTCGTCGGCGTTTACGCGGGTGCGCCCGGTCAGCGGATTGTGAATCCCCGCGACGCCCAGCCGGTCGAGCAGCGCGTTGTTTCGCACGATTACGGGCGCGCTCAGGCGGCAGGAGAACGCATCCTGCGCCGCCTCCAGCGCCTGCGCTGCCCAGGCGTCCACGTCGGATGTGTCCTGCGGGAAGGCGGCCGACCGGTTCAGCGCCTCGACAAAGCCCTGCGCCTGCGAAAACGCGTCCGCGGCGCATTCGGTCTGCGCCTCCCGCACGCCGTACAGCGGCAGCCACAGCGCGCAGAAGGCGAACAGCAGCGTCAGAAACAGCGTGAACAGCCGCCCGGGCAGGCGCCTGATAAACTGCCTGCGCGCAAAAATCGCGGCGCACAGCAGACCGAGGGCGAGCGCGGGCCAGGCGGCAAATGCCCCGTTCAGCGCGAAAAACGCCTGCCGAACGGCCGGAAAGACGCGCCGCGCGTACCAGGCGCACGCGCCCGGACTGAGCCGCACGATTGCGGCCAGCGCGAAGCACAGTCCAGAAAGGAGCAGCCGCTCCCGAGCATCCCTGCGCATGAAAATCCCTCCCTCACGCCACATTATCGCATAAGGGAGGGGGAAATGCAAAGGGAATTACTTCCTGACCAGGTTCCTGCCGATCGCGAGGAGCGCCGGCGGGCAGGAGGCCTTCTGGTTGACGTAGCGGCGCACCATGGCGCTGTAGCGGGCGCTATCCAGGCTCTCCGCCCAGTCAAGCAGCGCGCTCAGCTCGCGCGCGCCCTCCTCGTGGCCGGGATAGGCGCAGATGGTCATCAGTCCCCCGGGCGCGAGCAGCTCCAGGCACTCCCTGACCGCGGCCAGCGTGGTCTCCAGGCGCGTGGTGCAGCCGTGGTCGCCCCCGGGCAGCCAGCCCAGGTTAAACAGCGCCGCGTCCACCGGCCCCTCGACGTACTTTTTCACGTGCTGATGCCCGTCACAGATCAGCGTGGCCCGGCCGAGCAGCCCGGCCTCCTCCAGGCGGCTTTTCGTGTGCTCGACCGCGCTTTGCTGGATGTCGAAGGCGTAGACGTGTCCACTCTCGCCGACCAGCTTGCACAGCCACTGCGTGTCGTGGCCGTTGCCCATGGTCGCGTCGATCACGCGCATGCCGGGCAAAATGGCTTCCTTCTGCAACTCCTGCGCCCAGTGGCGGGCGCTCTTCATATCAAACGGCATGATGGATTCCTCCGGTTTCATTGATTGTACGAAAGGGTGATTTCGATGGAAACAGTGCTCAGTCCCCGCGAGATGTACGCGCTGGAAAGGGCCTATTTCGAGGCGGGCAACGACTCGCTTGCGCTCATGGAGCGGGCGGCGCGCTGCCTGACCGAGGAGCTCGAGGCGCTCACGGACGGCCTGCAGGGCAAAACGATTGCCTTTCTGTGTGGCGGCGGCAACAACGCGGGCGACGGCTTTGCCTCGGCGCGGTTTGCGCAGGAAAGGGGCGCGCGCTCGATCCTCGTGCCGCTTTGCGATCACTGGAAGGGCGACGCGCAGACCGAGTACGAGCGCGCGATGGCCGCGGGTCTGCCGGTCTGTCCGCTTTTACAGGCTCCGCAGCCCGACGCGTGGGTGGACGCGGTGTTCGGCATCGGGCTCAACCGGCCGCTGTCCGAGGAGTACGCGCCGATCTTTGCACACCTTGAGCGGGATCGCCGGGCGGGCAGCCGGGTACTGAGCGTGGATCTGCCCTCGGGCATCGACGGCGCGACCGGCTGCGTGCAGACCTGCGCGGTGAAGGCCGACCTGACCGTAACCTTCCAGTGCGCCAAGCGCGGCCACTTCTTTGCCGACGGGCCGGACTACTGCGGGAGGTTGGTCATGCGCGACGTCGGCCTGGGCGAGGCGAAGGGCGAGCTTGCGCGCGTGACCGAAGCGGACGTGCGCGAGGCATTCCCCAGGCGGCGGCGCAACTCCCACAAGGGCGTCTACGGTCACCTGCTGCTCGTCGCCGGCTCGTTCGGCATGGCCGGGGCGGCGTCGCTGGCGGCCAACGCGGCGCTGCGCTTCGGATGCGGCCTGGTGAGCGTCGCCTGTCCGCGCTCGATCGTGCCCATTCTTCAGACGCTTGCGCCCTGCGCGATGTGCCTGCCGCTCGAGGAGCAGGACGGCGCGCTGAGCGAGGCGGCGCTTCCCGCGCTGAGGGCGGCGCTTTCGGGCAAGTCGGCGGTCGCGATCGGCCCGGGCCTGTCCGGAAGGGCCGCGCCCCGGCTGCTGGAAGAGGTGCTGACGAGCGGCCTTCCCGCCGTGATCGACGCGGACGCACTGAATCTTCTGTCCGCATCGGGCGCGCTGCGCAGTCTGCTCGCCCCCCGCCACCTGATCACGCCCCATCCGGGCGAGGCGGCGCGGCTGGTTCCCGGCCTGTCGGGCGACCCGCTTGAGCGCGCGAAAAAGCTGCGCGAGCTGGGCGCGGCGGCGCTTTATAAGGGCGCGGTGACGGTGATTGCGGGCGAAAAAGGCTGCTGCCTGACCACCTCCGGCTGCTCGGGCATGGCCAAGGGCGGCAGCGGCGACGTGCTCACCGGCATGGTGGGCGCGCTGCTGGCTCAGGGACTGCCCGCGGAAACGGCCGGCTGGCTGGCAAGCGAAGCGCACGGCCTGGCGGGCGAGGCGGCCGAGCGCAGAAAAGGCTCCTGCGCGATGACGGCGCTCGACCAGATTGACGCGCTCTGTGAGGTCACGCGGGCGCTTACCCGGTAATTATATCACGCGCGGCGCGCCTTGGCAATGCGGACCTTTCCTTTTCCGTGCGCATAGGATGAAGCGGAGAAACCGCACGGATGGTGAGGACAGTGATTTTGCGAGGCGAACTGTACACGGCGCAGCTGGATCCGGTCGTCGGCTCGGAGCAGGGCGGACGCCGGCCGGTGCTGGTGGTGCAGAACGATCAGGGGAACCGCTTCAGCCCCACGGTCATCGTGCTGGCGCTGACGTCGCAGCTTCAGAAGGCGCGCCTGCCGACGCACGTGACCATACGCGCCGGGGAAACCGGCCTGTCGCGCGACTCAGTGGCCATGGCCGAGCAGCTCCGCACGCTGGATAAGCGGCGGCTGGGGGAGCGCATCGGACGACTTCCCGAGGAGGAAATGCTGCGCGTGGACGAGGCGCTGCGCGTGTCCCTTCATTTGGTTAAAAGTGAAAGAGGGGCTTTTTAATTGGAGCGGACTGTGCTACAATAGAGGACGGATACGGGAGGGAGCTTATGCCGCAGCACATGAAAAAACAGCTGGCGATGTACGGCCAGATTCTTCTGGGCATTCTTCTGTGCGCGGTTGCGTACAACATGTTTCTAATCCCGAACGACCTGGCGCCCGGCGGCTTCACCGGTATCGCGCAGCTGATCAACCGCCTGACCGAATGGCCGGTCGGCACGGTCGCGCTGTGCCTGAACATACCGCTGTTCCTGCTGAGCGCCCGGTCGCTGGGTATACAGTTCGGCCTGCGGTCGCTGGTGGCGACGGTGGGTCTGTCGCTGGCGCTGGACTACCTGCCGCTGCCCACGGCGGTCGAGCCGGGCACGGCCAACGCCCAGTTCCTGGCCTGCGTCTTCGGCGGCGTGCTCAGCGGGGCGGGCTTCGGCTTCGTCATCCGCGGCAGCGCCACCACCGGCGGCACCGACATGCTGGCCAAGCTGGTGCACGAATGGAGGCCCTCCCTGTCGGTAGGCAGCCTGATGTTCGCGGTGGACGCGATGGTCATACTGGCCTCGGCGTTCGTGTTTGACGTGGTGTCCGCGCTCTTCGCGCTGATCTGCGTGTTTTTGTCCAGCTATGTCATCGACCTGCTGATCGACGGATTGAACGCGGCGCGCGCCTATTTCGTCATTTCCCGCGAAAGCGAGAAGATTTCCCAGCGCGTGCTGACCGATCTGCAGCGCGGCGTGACCTGCTTTGCGGCCCGCGGCGCGTATACCGGCGAGCAGAAGGAAGTGCTTCTGTGCGTGGTCAGCCGAATGGAAGCTGTTCCGCTCAAGCAGATTGTGGCGGAAGTAGACCCTGCGGCCTTTGTCATCGCAACCAACGTCCACGAGGCGCTGGGCGAAGGCTTCAAACCCAATAAAGTCACCAGAAAAACAGGAGGAAAGTAAACAAATGAGCAAGATCAAGGTTGCCATCATCGGCTGCGGTAACATCGCTCGTTCCGCGCATCTGCCGGCCTATCAGGCGGCGTCCGACCTGGCGGAAGTCAAGTACTTCTGCGACCTGATTCCCGAGCGGGCCGAAGAGCTGCGCGACAAGTACGGCAGCGGCGTCGTCACCACCGACTATCACGAGATCCTGGGCGATCCCGAGGTCGAGTGCGTCTCCGTCTGCACCCCCAACGGCGGCCACAACCCCATCTCCATCGACTTCATGCGCGCCGGCAAGAACGTGCTGTGCGAGAAGCCGGCCGCGATGAGCGCCGCGCTGGCCGAGGAAATGAAGCGCGTCGCCGACGAGACGGGCAAGATCCTGAACATCGGCGTGTGCAACCGCTTCAACACCGCGGTCGAGAAGATTCAGGAGCTGGTCAGCCAGGGCGAGCTGGGCAACATCTATCACGTGTACTGCTCCTTCCGCGCCTATCGTTCCATTCCCGGCCTGGGCGGCGCGTTCACCACGAAGGCGCTCTCCGGCGGCGGCGCGCTGATCGACTGGGGCGTGCACTACCTCGACCTGATCTTCTACATCATCAACCAGCCCAAGGTCAAGACCGTTTCGGCCGAAACCTACTCCATCCTGGGCAAGGACATGCCCGGCTACGTGTACACCGGCATGTGGGCTGGCCCGCCCAAGTATGACGGAACCTACGACGTGGACGACTTCGTGACCGGCCTGATCCGCACCGAAGGCCCGACCATCTCGGTCAACGGCTGCTGGGCGCAGAACCTGGACGAGAACGCGACCTTCGTCGAGTTCCTGGGCGACAAGGGCGGCATCAAGCTGCAGTACGGCGGAAACTTCAAGCTGTACAGCACCAAGAACGGCATGCTGACCGAGACCAGCTTCCAGTATCAGACCACCAACATGTACAACAACGAGGTGCGTTCCTTCCTGATCAACGCGCCCAAGGGTATCAAGACCAAGGCCAACATCGACTACGCGCTGGTCACCAGCCAGGTCATGGATATGATGTACCAGTCCAGCGAGAAGCACGAGGAAATCAAGGCGTAAGGACAGGCTCCTTTCAAAGTCCGCAGGTATTTTGCCTGCGGGCTTTTCTTCTAAAGGCGTGCAGCAATTTTGCGCGGTGCGGGGTGTTCATCAAAGAGGGGGAATGAACATGACGAGGAGACTAAGAGGGGCGTATTGCCTGCTGTTTGCCGCGTACCTGCTCGCGTGCATGTGGGTGATTCTCATGCACCGGACGCTCGAGACGCTGAACTGGCTGTGCGACCCGAGGATGCGGAGCCTGAGCCTGGCGATTTACTGGAACGGGGCGGAATCACTGGCCAACATACTGATCTTTGTGCCGATGGGCGCGTATATCGCGCTGCTGAGCAGGCGGCCGCTCGCCGTGAATCTGCTGCTCGTGCTCGCGGCGACGGTGAGTCTCGAGGCACTTCAGTACGCGTTTGCCTGCGGTACGTGCGATGTGATGGACGTGATTGACAATTTCGCAGGCGGCGCGTTGGGCGTGTTTCTGTGCGGCTGGCTTCTGCACAGACTGAACGCCGGGTGGCTGCTTCTGCTTGCGGCCGCGGGCACGGCGGCTTTCTGCCTGGCGGTCTGTTTTTTCTGAAGGCAATGCAGCAATTCTGCGCGGTGCGGGGTGTTATGGGCGTAAGGAGGTGAGACGCGCATGCAAAAAGGATCGCAGTGCACGGCGATCGAGCAGGAAGAGATGATTCGGCGCTATGCCGACACGGTTTATCGCCTGGCCTACTCCTATGTGAGGAACCGGGCGGACGCCGACGACCTGTTTCAGGAGGTTTTTCTGCGCTATCTTCGCGCCAGACCGGTCTTTCGCGACCCGGAGCACGCCAAAGCCTGGTTTATCCGGGTCACAATCAACCGCGCGCGCAGCTTTTTCCATTCGGCCTGGCACAGGCACACCGAGCCGCTGACCGAGTGGGCGGGCGAGGTTACGATGGAGGAGCGGGCGCTGGACGAGGCGCTGAATCGACTGAACAAGCAGGATCGTCTGGTCATTCATCTGCACTACTACGAGGGCTATTCCACCGAGGAAATCGCCGAATTGACCGGCAAACGACCCTCGAGCGTGCGTTCGCAGCTGACGCGGGCGCGCGGCAGGCTCAGAGAATTTCTGAAGGAGGATGAATAGATGAGAACGCTCTATCGCAAAATGAACGAACGAATCCGCCCCGACGCGCAGCTGGTCGCGGGCATGCTCTCTCAGGCAGAGCATAAAGCGCCCCGCAGGCTGCCCGTGCGCGCGGCGTTTGCGGCAGCGGCGCTGATCGTGTGCCTGGCGGTTCCGGCGCTGGCCGCCAATCTGCCCGGAACCTACCCGCTGCTCTACCGCCTCGCGCCGGATGTGGCGCAGTTCTTCCGGCCGGTGCACCTCGCCGGCGAGGATCAGGGCATTCGGCTGGAGGTGCTTTCCGTCCGCGTAGCGGGCGACACGGCGCAGGCGCTGCTGGGTCTGACCGACCTTACCGGCAGCCGGATCGACGGTACGGTCGATCTGTACGACAGCTATGAAATCCACGTACCCGGCGGGGTGGAGGGGCACTGCTCGGCGGCCGAGTACGACGAGACGACCGGCGCGGCCACGCTGCTGCTCACGCTGACCCGCAAGGATGGAAAGGCGTTTGACGGTGAAAAGGTCACTCTGACGGTCGGCGAGCTGCTCTGCGGCGTGCAGACCAGTGACTTCGCGCTGCCTGCCGACTGCATGGACATGCTCTGCGCTCAGCCCGAGACGATGCAGCCCGGAAACCGCCTGCGCGGCATGGGCGGCGTGGACAAGAGCGCGCTGCCCGCGCAGCCCACGGCGCTCGTGCCCATCGCCGAGGAAAGGGAGCTGGCCGAGGGCGTGACGCTGAGCGCGCTGGGCGAGGTGGACGGCAGACTGCGCCTGCAGCTGCACTTCCTCTCGGGCGCGACCGACGACCACGGCTACGTCTGGTTCGAGGACGCGCAGGGCAAGAAGACCGATCCGGTTTACGGAATCGATTTCTGGGACGGAAACGGCGGCTATTACGCCGAGGAGGTCTTTGCGCAGTCGGCGGACGAGCTGAAGGGTCAGACACTGCGCGCGCACTTCGTCACCTGTCGCACGAAGGTTTCGGGCAGCTGGGCGGTTACCTTCCCGCTCACAGAGGAATAAATCAAAGGCCGGGGGAGCGATCCCCCGGCTCAGACTGTCGAAAAAACCTGGAGAGCTCGAGAGGGTCGCAACCCTCTCGAACTTTCAATCGCGCCCAGCGGCGGGTACGGTGGGCACGGGACGATTTTTGCGCCGGAAAATCTCATTTTCCAG
>CAKUFB010000079.1 GCA_934647145.1 uncultured Clostridia bacterium | reverse complement strand
CCACGACGCGCTCATCACCCACGAGCGCTTCGAGGCGCTGCAGAAGATGTTCGTGTAGGGGGACGAGGGGAGACGATCGAGAGGCGGCTTTTCTGAGAAAAGCCCCTCTCGAGCTCTCCCGAAAAGCACTCTGATCCACTAAACATATGGGGCGGAGAGAGGTAGTTCCCCGAATGCGGCGCGTGCGGGAGACGGGGAAGGCGAGAGGCGGTTCCCCGAATGCGGCGCGGGCGGGAGACAGGGAAGGCGAAACGCGGTTCCCCGAATGCGGCGCGTGCGGGAGACGGGGAAGGCGAGAGGCGGTTCCCCGAATGCGGCGCGGGCGGGGGACGGGGAAGTGCCCCAAAGGAGGAAAACCATGGTTTACTATCAGTACGGCGACCTGCTGGTGCGCGACATGCTCCCTGAAGACGCGGACGGCTTTGCCGAGGAAGAGCGCGCGCAGGGCTGGCATGCCTCGCCCGACAAGTTTCTTACGCGCCTGGAGCATCGGCGGGAGGGGCGCGCCCTACCGCTTGTGGCCGAGTATCAGGGGCGAATCGCGGGGTACCTGAGCGTGTACAAAACGCCCGGCGCGGGGCCGTACGCCGGAAAGCCCTGGCCGGAGGTGGTGGACTTCGCGGTGCTGATGAAGTTCAGGGGCAGGGGCGTAGGCTCCGCGCTCATGGATGTGGCCGAAATGATCGCCGCGCAGACCTCGGACACGATCTGCATCGGCGTGGGGCTGCACTCGGGCTACGGCGCGGCGCAGCGGATGTACGTCAGGCGCGGCTATGTGCCCGACGGCAGCGGCGTGTGGTATCGCGACCGGATACACGAGCAGTACGCGCCCTGCGTCAACGACGACGACCTGGTGCTGCATCTGGCCAAACGGCTGCGATAGGGGGGAAGCGCATGAACGTTGGATTGTGGAGCTGCGCGGTCATGGCGGCGCTGTTTTTCGCGCTGGCCGGCGCGTTTTCGCTGCTGGGGGAGCGGGGTGCGATGTGGGTTTCCGGCTTCAACTCGCTGCCCGCGGAGGAACGCGCGCGGTATGATCAGGCGCGCATCGTCCGGGACATACGAAACGACTGCCTTGCCTGGGGCGCGGTGATGGCGGCGGGCGCGATACTTTCCGGGCTGCTGACGGCCTGGGCGGGCGGCGCGGCCTTCCTGGTGTGGGCGGTTCTCTTCTTCCGGACGGTTCGCCTGGACGCGCGCGCGGCTTTTGCGAAGTATCTTCGATGAAACGTTTGCTTTTCCGGGCGTTTTATGGTATACTGAAGGGCATGTGAAGCAACGCATCGAAGGGGGAAATCTCTCATGGCTGAAAAGCAAATCATACTGACCGGCGACCGCCCCACGGGCAGGCTGCACCTGGGGCACTACGTGGGCTCGCTCAAGCGCCGCGTGGAGCTGCAGAACTCGGGCAAGTTCGACGAGATCAACATCCTGATCGCCGACGATCAGGCGCTCACCGACAACGCCGACAACCCCGGCAAAATCCGCGACAACATCGTCAACGTGGTGCTGGACTACCTGTCTACCGGCATCGACCCGGAGAAGACCACCATCTGCGTTCAGTCCGCGCTGCCGGCGCTGCACGCCCTGACCTTCTACTATATGAACCTGGTGACGACCGCGCGCCTTTCCCGCAACCCCACCGTCAAGGCCGAGATTCAGATGCGCGGCTTTGCGGACGAGGGTCTGCCGGCGGGCTTCTTCGCCTATCCGGTGTCGCAGGCGGCCGATATCACCGCGTTTGACGCCAACGTCGTGCCGGTGGGCGAGGATCAGCTGCCCATGATCGAGCAGACCCGCGAGATCGTCGAGAAGTTCAACAAGACCTACGGCGAGACGCTGGTGCTGCCCCGGGCGATGATTCCCGAAAACGAGACGCAGCGCCGCCTGCCCGGCGTGGACGGCAAGGCCAAGATGAGCAAGTCGCTGGGCAACTGCATCTACCTGTCCGACGACGCAAAGACCATCAAAAAGCAGATCAACGGCAAGATGTTTACCGATCCGACCCACCTGCGCATCGAGGATCCCGGCCACACCGAGGGCAACGTGGTGTTCACCTACCTGGACGCCTTCGCGACCGACGCGCATTTCGCCGAGTTCCTGCCCGAGTACGCCAACCTCGAGGAGATGAAGGAACACTATCGCCGCGGCGGCCTGGGCGACGGCACCTGCAAGAAGTTCCTGATCAACGTGCTGGAGGAGCTGCTTGCGCCCATCCGCGCCGAGCGCGCCCGCTGGGAGGCCGACATCGACTCGGTGTACGACATCCTGCAGTCCGGCACCGCCAAGGCCGTGGAGACCACGAACGCCACCCTCGAGCGCGTCCGCAAGGCCATGCGCATCGACTATTTCGCCGACCGCTCCATCGTCAAGGAGTGGGAAGCGCTGCTCAAGAAGTAAGTCAAATATAATGAGCGCCGGGAAGTATGCCTTCCCGGCGCTTTCGTGTGCGGTTTTCGGTGCTCCTTAATCTCGTTCGCATTCGGGGAACCACATTTCGCCTTCCACGTTTCCCAGCCCAGGCTCCATTCGGGGAACCACGTTTCTTTTTCCTCGTCTTACACCCGCGTCTCATTCGGGGAATCACATTTCTTTACCCATACGTTTAGTGGATCAAAGTGCTTTCCGGGAGAGCTCGAGAGGGGCCTTTCTCAGAAAGGCCGCCTCTCGAACGTTCCCCCTCGTCAGCCCTTCAGCACGGCGGTCATGTTGGGGGAATTGCGGCGGGCGAGGTCGGGATAGCGGCGCTCGATGGCGGCCAGGGCGATTTCGATGTCCTCGCGGGCCTCATCGGGGGTATGCGCGCCGACAGTGACCATATCGCAGTCGCGCAGGGAGGCGAAGGAGAAGGTCAGCCCGACGTAGGGGGTGCAGCGGCCGGCGGCCATGGATTTGATGGTCATGACGGGGTGCTTGGCGTTCTCGATGATGCGGCGCACGCCCTCGACCTCGATCTGCATCAGGAAGCCCATGCAGTTGTAGAGCTGGATGTAGGTCTGCACGTCGTACTCGGGGTGCGCGTCGGAATAGAGCACCAGCTCGGGCATGTGGGCGGACAGGCCGGGAATCATGCCGTTGTCGCGCACCATCTTCGTGTACTCGGGCAGGCGGTCGATGGTGCCGGTGCGCTTGCAGACCAGCTGCTCGACGCTGGAGTGGTGCAGCAGGCAGAAGGTCGCGCCGTTTTGGGCGACGGCCTCCAGGTGGCGCGCGGTCTGCTCGTGCCCTTCGGGCGTGTCGCTTACGTCGATGATGGGCGTGTCGATCAGCGTAACCCTGCGGCCGAAGCGGTCCTCGGCCATGTGAATGCCGTCCATCAGCACCTGATTGGGCTGAAGGTCGCTGCCCACGAAGGGCGCCATCATCGCGTCGATGCCGTACTCAAGATAGGCCGAGACCAGCTCGCAGACCGCTTCCTTTTCGGCGTAGCGCCGCCTGATCATGCAGTCGGCCGAGGCGGTGCGGTGGCTGTAGCCCAGCACCCAGTTGGAGCCGATCAGCAGGCGGGGCAGCGACACGCCCGCCACATTCGTCCGGGGAAATTCCTTGCGTTCCATCTTCACTTCTCCTTTGCTTGTCGCTTTGCGTGGATTCCATAGCCCTATTGTAATCCAAATTTCCGCGCGCCGGCATGATTTTTCCGAACTGAAGCTGGACAAAACCGACCGGATGTGCTATGCTTCCCTCAGAAGGGAGCGAGACGCATGACGAATGTGTACGCCGTGGCCATGTCGCCTGTGCTGAGCGCCTGCGCGCTGCACCGGCATGACTGCTGGGAGATCATACTGAACCTGAGCGGCGAGGGGATTGAGACGGTGGGGGAAGAAGAATTCCCGTTCGAGCCGGGCTCGCTGACCGTCTGCCCGCCGGGCGTGTGGCATACGAAGCGGTGCGCGCCGGGGCAGACCTGGCAGGACATGTACGTCAGCTTCGACGCGGAGGGCTTTTCGGTGAGCCGGCGCCGGTTTCGGGACGACGAATCAGGCGTCTGCCGCCAGCTGATACGCCTTCTGCAGTCCGCCTGTGCGCGTCCGGGCGGCGAGGCCAGCCGAAGGGCGCTGTGCGAGGCGCTGTGCGCGCAGGTGCGCGAATGGGATCAGTGCGCGCCGATCCATCCGCTGGTCGAGCGGATACTGCACCGCATGACGCTGGACTTTTCCGACCCGGAGTTCACCGTAGGGCGCGCCCTGGAGGGACTGGGGTACTGCGAGGACTACCTGCGCCGCCTGCTGCGCGAGCAGCTGCATAAGACCCCCGCCGCCTGCCTGCGCGACCTGCGCATCGCCCACGCGCGCCGCCTGCTTGAGCAGGATGTGGACGAATCCATGCCTGTGCGCGAGGTCGCCTTCCTTTCAGGCTTCTACGATGCGGACTACTTCTGCCGCGTCTTCCGCGCCCAGGCCGGCCGGACGCCACGCGAGTATCGCCGGGAAAAGACGCTCGATGGGCGCTCCCGCCGGGGAGAGTCCTCTGCCGATCGTCCGGCTCAGGCAATCGCCGACTGATTCGAAGATCATTCACGGGGCGGTTTTCCCGCCGTTTCCCCGCATTAAGCCCCTGCCGCCCGCCCCTCGCGCCGGTTCGTTCGAGCGGCCGCGCAGGCGAAGAAGCCTGCCGCGCGGGAAAGATGGCTGTTAACGGCGGAGCAAATGTGAAATCCGCACGCGCCCCTTGACTTTTCGACGGGGATGCGTATCATGATCATCGTGCTCACAGAATAAGACCGGGCTTCAAATGGAGTGAGCCGGATGCCGGCCTGGCAGAAAAAACCTGTACGGTTGTGGTTTTGATGGAAGGCGCGAACGTTTTGCCCGATGAAAAGCATCCTGCAGCGTATGCCACAGGATGTTTTTTACGCGCCGGGTACCACTTGATTTCAGTTCAGTTTATGAATGTATA
The DNA here is from genome assembly GCA_934647145.1 of uncultured Clostridia bacterium. Classification (GTDB taxonomy): domain Bacteria; phylum Bacillota; class Clostridia; order Christensenellales; family Aristaeellaceae; genus CAKUFI01. The sequence continues at coordinate 5,128 of CAKUFB010000079.1, read as the reverse complement.
TCGCGCGTCCTCTTTGAAGCAGACCGGAACAGGGTCGGGCAGGTTGCCCAAAGGGGATGGGGCAAATCCCGTGATCAGCCCATCCATTTTCCTTTTTATTTAGCGCATCAATGAACTGGCTGGCAGCCGCCCGCGCCGAGAGCTTGTCGTCAATTTGCTGCTTAGTATCGTCATGCCAGCGTTTGGCATCTTCATACGTTCCGCTTAGTTCATCAAAGCGCTTCTGATGCCTGCATTTCGGGAATTTGTGTAGTATGCGCAAGCAGGTCGCACTCTTGCTCTGTACATCAGACGTCCACCCGGAAAATCCTGACCTCCGATTCGCGCATGTCGAAGTCGGCGTAGAGCTGCTTATACAGAGACATGGAAACGCCGGTTTCCGCGTCTGTCAGCGCCTTCACGTGCGCGGGAAGCAGGATGCGCTTGTGACCGGCGGTCAGCGCGTGGATGGCCACGAAATTGCCGCCGGCATAGACAACGTCATCCTGGAAGGTGTACAGGTGTACGCCGGCCATGCGGGCGATCTCGCGCAGGAGGGAGGCGGGCAGTGCGGGCAGCAGGCTGAGCACGTCGCAGCCGTCTTCGGACTGCCGGGCGCAGACGCAGGGTTCGGCCGTGTCCTGGAAGCAGGCGTAAACGTAGGTATCCGAAAGCGCGTCCAGGCGGAACCGGGGACAGCTGACCGGGACGTCCGGGAACAGCGCGCCTTCATAATCACCCCGGCGCGGCGGGTCGAACCGGCAGTACTCCGTCTGCATGCCGGCGATTCCCGCCCGGGAGAGGTGACCCCAGACGAGCGTGCGGCCGTTTTTTCGCAGACGGCTGTCGATGACCTGCTCGAGTGCCTCGGAAGGATGGATGAAATCCAGCAGGATGACCATTCGGTACTGGTCGAACGGGAAGCGCCCGTCCAGCAGGTCACTCGCCTCGTAAAAATCGTAGGGCGCGCCCAGCCTGCTCAGTTCCTCGCGCTGACGATCCAGGGTGTACGCAGCCGGGCAATTGGTTCGGGGAAGGTACATCAGGCCATTCTCGTCGGTGATGACGGCGATTTCGCTCTTGAGCGGCTCGGCGACGCGTTCGGCCATCCAGCGATTGAAGCGACCGAACAGATCCATCATTTCCGGCGCGTCGAACCAGCCGCCCCACATGTCGAACCACCAGACGCCCATGGGGCCGGTCAGCACGCGGGCGCAGACGCTTTTGAGTCGGGAGAGCGAGGCCTCCATTGAGGGAAGCGGTTGCCAAACAGGCCTGTCAAAGTAGCCGTTGCCGGGATCGCACTGCGGGAGCGTGTCGCGGATCGGGCGGGTGAGGCAAGTGCGCACGTCGCCCTCCTGAAAAAAGAGCTTGTCGTGCAGATTCAGCGAATTGGCCGGCCCGGCAAACACGGTGGAGGCGAGGAAATCGACGTCCGGGCAGCGGAGCAGATCCTCCACTGCAAAATGCCCCTTCTCCGGGCGGTACATATAGCCGATATAGCCGTAGAAGGCACCCGTCAACAGATTGCCGCCGGAGTATTCCTTGACCGTGCGGCAGAGCATGGCGATGGTGTCAGCAAACAGCCAGCTGGTGAACAGCCAGAAATCGATGGCCTTCATTTCGAGCTCAGCGTTTCGCAGAGCGCCGTTCAGGCCGTAGCAGCGCTCGAGCAGAGTGGGGAAGGTTGCCTCGTCGAAGCAGGCCATGCGGGTACGCCATGCCTCGTTGAGCCGGTCGACGCTCCGGTACTTGTCTCTCAGCCAGCGGATGAAGGCGCGGCGATTCGGCTCAGAGAAATCCATCCGGTACTCTGCGTCGGTCGGGTGATGAAAGGTCCATTCCTCGGTGGAGCCGCAGGCGATGTGGTAGCCGATCACGCATTCCTTCCAGACGGACCGGTCGATATGCTCCATCAGCGCCCGAAGCGCCCGGGCTGCGTCCGCCCGCCAGCGCTCGGAGGCGAAGGATTCGCGCTGAGGGGCGCCCCGCTCGTCCCGACACAGCTCCTCCGGGTGTCTTTCGGCCCACCAGGAGGGACAGTCCAGACACACTCGGGGGAAGATAAAGGCCTCCGTGCCCTCCGGGGCAATCAGGCGGAGGGTGCGATCGACCTCGGTGAAATCGTACTGCTCCTCCCCGACCCAGTAGCCCGGGCCGAAGGCGGCCATTCCGGACAGGTCGTTGAATCCCTCATCCGTCGCGTAGACGCCCACGCTGGCGAAAGGGGTCTGCTTCTCCTGAAAGGAGCGGTAGGTGCGTGCGTTGGGGTTGTAGGTCATGCAGGCGGTGGGGGGAAGGAGTTTTCCGTTCACCGAGATCTGCATGTACCCATTGTGGCGGACGAGCTTGGCAATCATAGGTGTTCCTCCTCAACCAGTTTGTCGATACTGTCGACGCCCAGAAAGCGCTTGACCGCTTCCTTGACCGCAGGCGCCGCCTTTTGGTAGGCGTTCGCCACGCTCAGGCTGTCGCTGCTCATGGTCTTTTCCTCGGACTCCTCTTCTCCCCTGAAGACGTCAAAGCTCTCGATCCCGTAGATCGCGCACAGCTTCATCAGCGTATCAATATCCGGCTGGCCGACACCATGCTCCCAGCCGCTGACGGTTTTGCCGCTTTTATGAATCATTTCGCCGACGGTTGTCGCCTTCAGGCCCTTCTTCAGACGGTACGTTTTTAGGATATAGGCAATCTGCTCTCTGGACATGCAACATAACCACCTTTCTTACGCGGACTATGATACCACTATTCTGCCGATTTCGCAAGTTAAAAATCTTAGAAATCAAGAATTAGCATATTGACAATCTTGATTTATTGGAGTATACTGCACCTGAACGGAAGAAAGTGAGGCAATCGTGAACAGTCTGAGAATTATTCGGGAAGCTATACTGAAAAAGGGATACGGTGTGGGCTATGTGGCATACAAGGCCGGCATTCCGCTGGAGACGCTGGAGGAGTGCCTGGACGGGAAGCGCCCCTTCGAGATGGAGGAGTTCCTGAGGGTCTGCAAGGTACTGGAGCTGACCCCAAAGAGCTTCGGCCTGCAGCCGGGGTCGGCGGCATGGAACGATACGTCTGACGATCGCGACGACATGGAATTTGTCTGGTATCATATTGAAGAAACGGAGACAGTCCCCATGAAAACGAGAAACACGCTGCTTTCCAACATCCGGCGAGACCGCATGTTGTACGTCATGCTGCTGCCCATGTTCCTGATCTTCATCATCTATCACTATATTCCCATGTTCGGGTTGGTGATCGCGTTTAAGGACTACAAGCCGCTGATCGGCTTTGCGGGAAGTAAGTGGGTCGGCCTGAAGCACTTCGCCTCGTTCTTTCATTCCATGGACGCCTTCAGGCTGATCCGCAACACGGTACTGCTGAATGTATACGGATTGATTTTCGGCTTTCCCTGCCCGATCATTTTCGCACTGCTGCTCAACGAGCTGAAGAACATCCGGTTCAAGCGCCTGGTGCAGACGGTCAGCTACATGCCGCATTTTCTTTCCGTGGTGGTGGTGGTCGGGCTGGTGCAGTCCTTCCTCTCCCCGATGTTCGGCGCGGTGGCGCAGCTTTACCGATTGCTCGGGCTGGAGCCGGTGGACTTCATGCGCAAGGCCAGCGCGTTCCGGCCGATCTACATCGTCTCGGGCGTCTGGCAGAACATGGGCTGGGAGTCGATCGTGTACCTGTCTGCCATCAGCGGCATCGACCCGGCGCTGTATGAGGCGGCGCTGATGGACGGCGCAACGCCGTATCAGAAGATGATTCATATCACGCTGCCCGGCATTGCGAGCGTCATCATCATCATGCTCATCATGTCCCTGGGCAATATCCTGAACGTGGGCTTTGAAAAGGTTCTGCTGCTGCAGAACTCGTTCAACTATGACACGGCGAACGTCATATCGACCTATGTGTACAAGCGCGGTCTGGTAGACATGGGCTACAGCTTCGGTACGGCGGTGGGACTGTTCAACTCGGCGGTGGGGCTGCTGTTCGTGGCGACCGCGAACGCTATCAGCAAACGCGTGACCGAGGTGGGACTGTGGTGATGGGAAGGAGCGGAATCGACATGAAGGAAACGATCAGCGTGGGCACGAGAATCAGGAGAAGCCTGATTCCGCTGTTTATGATACTCGTCTGCGTCATAACCCTGTATCCCATGCTCAACGTGGTGGCCATTTCCCTGAGCGGCAAGTCGCATGTGGCTCGCGGCCTGGTTACGTGCTATCCGAAGGGCTTCACCCTGTCCGCCTATAAGAACGTCTTCCGCAGCGCGAAGATCTATACGGCTTATCGCAACACGCTGATTATCGTGCTGCTGGGCACGCCGATCAACGTGCTGCTGACCACTCTGTCCGCCTATCCGCTTTCCAAGAAACGCCTGCGCGGCTGCACGTGGATCACCTTCTTCATGGCCTTCACCATGTGGTTTGGCGGCGGCATGATTCCGACCTACCTGGTGGTGAAGAGCACCGGGCTGCTCAATACCTACTGGGCGGTGATTCTGCCGGGCGCGATCAGCGCGTATAACACGATCATCATGAGGAATTTCTTTCAGAGTATTCCGGAGAGCCTGGAGGAAAGCGCCCTGATTGACTCAGCAGGCGACTTCCGGATTCTGTTCAGCATCATGATCCCGCTGTGCAAGCCCATACTGGCCACCATCACCATGTGGTGCGCGGTGGGGCACTGGAACTCGTTCTTTGCGCCGCTGATTTATTTCAACGACAGCAGCATGTATCCGCTTCAGGTTTACCTGAGGGACATCGTGATTTCCACGCAGTTGGACAAATACGGGCTGCTCAGCTACAGCGACGTGGCTGAGAGCGCGGTTCAGTCGGAATCGATCATCAACGCTACCATCGTGGTCAGTATGGTGCCGATCCTGATGATCTACCCGTTCCTGCAGAAGTACTTTACGCGCGGCGTGCTCGTCGGCGCGATAAAGGGATAAAAAGGGCATTGCCCAAAGAAGGAGGACCCCCCATGAAACACTGTTTCACGCGTATCTGTTCCCTGCTGCTTGCCCTGCTGCTGGCTGGCTGCGTACCCGCCCTTGCGGTGGAGCCTCTGTACGAGGAAACCTTCGAGTTCTCGTACATGTATCCCATTCACCCGGTCTACACGGCGGACAACCTGTTTGACA
>CAKUFB010000078.1 GCA_934647145.1 uncultured Clostridia bacterium | reverse complement strand
CGGCCAGCGCATGAGCGGGCCGGGCTCGCAGGGCGATACAGCCTGCCCCTCCTGCGCCTTGCCGGGGAAGAAGCCGCGCAGGGATAGGGGCAGGAGGTACGCGGCGGTCAGCAGCGCGGAGACGAGCAGCGCGGCCGGGCCGATCCAGGATACGCTTCCGTCCAGCGACAGCGCGCCGCCGGCCAGGTACCACTTGCTCACGAAGCCGCAGGCCGGGGGAATGCCGATCAGCGCCGCCGAGGCGATGGTGTAGCACCACATCACGACCGGCATGCGCCTGCCCAGGGCGTACATTTTGCGCACGTCGTTTTCGCCGGTCTGCTCAATGATCGAGCCGGCCGACAGAAACAGGCAGTTCTTGATCAGCGAGTGAAACACCACATGCAGAAGCGCGCCCACGAAGCCCGCCTCGGTCATCGTGGACAGGCCGAAGAGCACGTAGGACACCTGGCTGACGGTCGAGTAGGCCAGGCGCTTTTTGAGCTGATGCTCGAGCAGCGCCAGCGTGGAGCCCATGACCACGGTGATGAGCGACAGCGCCATGAAGGCGTACTGCACCCACGTGCCCCGCAGGAACTCTGCGCCGCCGATATAGTAGATCACCCGCACGACGCCCAGCACGCCCGCCTTGGTAATCACGCCCGAAAGCACGGCGCTGGCCGGGGCGGGGGCCACCGGGTGCGCGGTGGGCAGCCAGGCGTGCAGCGGGAACATGCCCGCCTTCACGCCGAAGCCCACGATCATCAGAAACAGGATCGCCAGCAGCAGGCTTTCGTGGCCGGAGACCTTCGCCGCGTCCAGCGCGCCGCCCGCCGTAAAGGAAAGGGTCGAGCCGTAGCGGTTCACGAAGAAGACGCCCAGTAGCGCCATCGACGCGCCGAACACCGAGTAGATCAGGTACTTGATGCCCGCCGCCACCGCCTCGCGCGTGCGGGTGTGGATGACCAGGGGCAGGGTGAGCAGGGTCATCAGCTCATAGAACATGTACAGCGTGACCAGATTGGCGCTCATGCCCAGGCCCATCAGCACGCCCAGCGAGAGCATAAAGAACAGGTCGAATTTTTCCTCGTTCTCCTCATGCCGCATGTACTCGAACGAGTACACGCCCACCAGCAGCCAGACCAGCGACACCAGTCCCAGAAACAGCCGCGCGATCGCGTCCATGTGAAAGCAGACGGACAGCGTGGGGGTGATGCGCCACAGCGTCAGCTCCTGGCCGGGGCACAGCGCGATCAGCGCCCAGGTTACGAGCAGATTGGCGCACAGGCCGGCTGTACACAGCGCGTGGCGCGCCTTCGCCGCCTTCGCGCGCCAGGCCGCCAGGGCGAAGAGTACCGGCACGAGCACCGGCAGGAGAAACAGCAGATTTCCGTTCATGTGGTTTCAGCTCCTTGTGTGATCTCAGGAAAACATGCGAAGACCCTGCGAAATCGCGGAGAGTATGGGGCGGGAAGCGACGCCCAGCAGCAGGTTGAGCGCCAGGAAGCACGCCATGCCCAGCGTCGCCGCCTTGTTTTCGTACCAGTGGACGTGGATCGCGTCGAACTCGGGGTGGATCGAGGGGCGATAGATGGTGATGACCGTCTTGAGGAAGTAAATCGTGTTGAGCGTCGTGCTGACGACCAGCACGAACAGCACCAGCAGCATCTTTCTCTGGCTCATGTCCATCGCGGCGATCGAGAAGTTTAGCTTGGAAATGAATCCGCCCATAAAGGGTATGCCCACCATGGACAGCGCGCCCACCACGAACGCCACGCCCGCCATCGGATAGCGGAGACCCGCGCCGCGCAGGTCGCGAAACAGCTTGCTCTCGCCCGACACCCGGCTCAGCCCGCTTGAGGCCAGAAACAGCATGGCCTTGGCCGCGGCGTGGGCGTAAATATGAAACAGCGCCGCCTGCATGCCGGCCGTCGTGCCCAGGCCGACGCCCATGTAGATGTAGCCGATCTGCGCGACCGAGGAGAAGGAGATCATCCTGCGGATGTCCTTCTCCCGCAGCGCGCTGACCGAGCCCATGATGATGCCCGCGCAGCCGAACAGCAGCAGGAGATCTGTGATGTGGGTGGAGGCGTAAAACTCGAACCCGATCACGCGATAGATGACCTTGATCAGCAGGAAAATGTAGCACTTGGAGACCACGCTGGAGAGGATGGCGCTCGAGGAGGGCGTGGAGTAGCCGTACGCGTCCGGCAGCCAGGTGTGGAAGGGGAACAGCGCGCTCTTGATGCACAGGCCCATCGTCATCAGGATGAGCACCACGGTCAGGGGCTGCGTGTACTCGCCGTGCTCGACGATCCTGCGAATGCCCTCCTGCATGTTGCTCATCAGCAGGTGCCCGGTCAGGCCGTAGAGCATGACCAGGCCCAGCAGGAACAGTCCGCTGCCCAGCAGGTTCATGATCATGTACCGCGCGGCGGCCACCAGCGTGCGCCCCTTGGTGCGCGCGGTGATCAGCGTGCAGGCGCCGATGGTCATGATCTCGATGAACACGTAGGCGGTGAAGCAGTCGTTGGTGTAGATCATGGCCAGCAGCGCGGTCTGTACCAGCGCGATGACCGTCCAGTACAGGTTCTGCCGGTCGGAGGCCACCTGCTCGCGGATGCGGGTCAGGCCGCCCGCCAGGCTCAGCAGCAGAATCAGCTCGAGTGACAGCGCGCTGAGCGCCTCGAGCACGCCCGCGCGGAATTCGTTGCCCCAGGGGGCGGGAAAGTGACCCATCGTGTAGACATAGCTTTCGCCGTAGGGAATCAGGCTTGCGAGCAGGCAGGCCTGAAGCGCGGTCGAGGCGGCAACGACGCCGATGGACAGCCGCCTGGCCGCCCTTTCAGGCAGCACCGAGCAGACCGCCGAGGTCAGAAGGGAGGCAATGACGCACCACAGGGGAATATTCTTCCACCATTCGAGCATTCATCGTTCCTCCTTTCTGGCCAGGATGCAGATTTCGTCGATGTCCAGCGTGCGGTATCGGCGGTACAGGCGCACCGTCAGCGCCAGCATGAGCGCGCTGACCGATACCGACACCACGATGCCCGTGAGCACCAGGCCCGCCGGGATGGGGTTGATGTAGGCCGAGGTCGAGGTCACGCCGTCCGCCACGATGGGCGCGCGATGCCCCGCGATATAGCCCTTGGAGCCCAGAAACAGGTAGACCGCGCTGTCCATCATGTCAAAGCCGATGATCTTCTTGATCATGTTGCGCTGGAGCATCAGCGTGGTAAAGCCGATGCCGAACAGGATGACGGCCACTGCCTCTTCGTAATTGGCGATCAGATTGCCGAACATGTCACAGATCTCCTTTCCGGAAGTAGGCGTAGAAGCCGAACATGGTGCAGGCCACCTCGAAGCCGACCGCCACGTTGATGGGCAGGATAAAGCCGGCCGAGAAGATTCGTCCGGGCGTGCCCAGAGGCATGGCGCTGGGCAGACCGTTTGCGCCGGTGAAGGCATAATACAGGATGATCAGGCTGTACAGGCACAGCGCGCTGACCTTGACGGCGCTGTACAGGCGATGGCCGAAGAAGCCGTAGATCGACTTCGAGCCGTAGGCGCACACGTACAATATCAGCGCCGCGCCCAGCACCGTGCCGCCCGAGAAGCCGCCGCCCGGCGACAGGTGGCCGTTGACCAGCACGTAGACGCTGAACAGGAGCAGGATGGGGAAGAGGTAGCGCGTGGCGGTCTGAAGAATCAGGTCGTTTTTCGGCTCGTAGTGCCGGTCGTAGGCGACCTCCTGAAGATAGCTCTTCGAGTCGCTCCTGGACAGGCGCAGCAGCAGGATGACGCTGCACGCCGCCACGAACAGCACGTGGCTCTCGCCCAGCGTGTCGAAGGCGCGATAGTTGAGGATCATGCCCGAGACGATGTTGGTCGCGCCGGTTTCCTCCACGCCCTTTTCGATATAGCGCTCGGACACCTCGTTGTTGATCGGGTTGTCCTCCTTGCCAAAGCGCGGCAGATCGGCCACCGTGGACAGCAGCAGCGCGATAATCGTCAGGCAGATCACGACCGCCAGCAGCGAGTAGATCCGGTGATACCACTTCGCGCCGCGCGTGTTGGCCCACAGGTGGAAGCGCTCGAAAAGCTGCTGCTCCTTCTCCAGATCCAGACGGTGGCGCTCGTCCTGCTCGTGCTCCAGGCGCGCCAGCTCCTCGGGCGCCAGCAGGTTGGGCTCGGCCGGGGCGCTCATCTCGTCGGTCATGCGGCTGTCCAGCGCGCTTCCGCCATCCCGGAGCCAGGCGGTCAGGCGCGCCCACAGCGTCTGATCGTAGTTACTTTTCAGCCGGGCCATCGGAGGCGCCTCCTTCCAGCGCGTGAATCTTCTTCAGCGCTACGATGAACAGCAGACCGGTGATGCCCGCGCCCACCGCCGCCTCGGTAATGGCCAGGTCGGGGGATTCGAGCAGTATCCAGATGATGGACATGGCCAGGCTCTGCGACATGTAAATGATGACGGAGGCCAGAAGGCTCCTGGTCAGGCTGACGGAAACGGCGCAGATGATGATAAAGCCCAGCAGGATGATATTGAAAAAATCCATTACCGCTTCACCTCCATGTGCCTGTCGAGCTCCTCGCTCGTGGTAATCTCCAGACGGGCGATCAGGTGACTGGACACCGGACTGGTGACCCACAGAAGCGCCACGACCAGAAAGAGCTTCAGCGTCAGCAGCGTCAGGCCGCTGGCGAGCATCAGCCCCAGCATGATCAGCGCGATGCCCAGCGTGTCGATCATGGCGGCGGCGTGCATGCGGTTCATGACATACTGAAACCGGTACACGCCGAACACCGCGACGCACAGCACGCACAGCCCGCCCAGGATACACAGGGCGGACGCGCCGAAACGAATCCATTCAAGCATCCTTCTTCGCCTCCCTGCCGCGGTGCTTTTTCTCGAGGTAAACGCCCAGGTAAATCTTGCTGAGCACGACGACGGCCAGGAAGCTGAGCATGGCGTAGATCAGCGCCACGTCGGCCAGGTAGCCTTCCGCCAGCTTCAGCGCCAGTATGCACACGATGCAGATGGTGATCGTGCCGATCATGTTGACCGCCACGATGCGGTCGGCGATGCGCGGGCCCAGGATCGAGCGAATCAGCGACAAAAACAACAGCACGCCCAGCACGCCCAGCGCGGCCGTGTAGAGCAGTTGATACGCGTTTTCAGGCGTCATTTGTCGGTCGCCTCCATTTCAAGCAGCTCTCTTTGGAAGGACGTGTCCTCGATGCCGTCCATCAGGCTTTTGTCCAGGCTGTGAATCAGGTACTCGTCGCCCTCGAGCGACACGGTGATCGTGCCCGGGGTCAGGGTAATCGAATCGGCCAGCGCCGCGCGGGCGGTGGGCGAGGTCAGCGGCGTTCGGAAGGCGCGCAGCTGCGGCTCAACCTCCAGACCGGGCGAGAGAATCAGCCGCATGACCGCCCAGTTCGCCTTGACAATTTCGCGTACCAGGTGCGCAAAGTAGATCAGGACGCGGGGGAGCAGGCGAATTGCCCGAAGCTCGCGCTTCACGGAATAATTCATGAACTTCATCAGGAACAGCTCGATCAGCGCGCTCAGGACCAGGCCGGAAAGCACGATTTCCCAGGTGATCTGTCCGTTCAGTATCACCCATAGCACAAACAGCAGAAAAAACAAGAGCTGCAGCTCCTTTCCTATTTGATAAGCCGCATGCGGCATGACGCAACCGCGTCACATTGTACTCTCGTCAGGAAAAATCGTCAAGCGCGTTCATTTTTCCTTCGTGAGAAAAGCGGTTATTTAGCATCTTCTTAACGGGAAAAGGAGTCCAATATGGTATGATGAATTCAGGAGGCGAATGCGATGAGACACAACGAAACCACGGCCGCGGAGGAGTACACGCGGCGCGTGCTGCCTCAGATTGGCGGCCTGTACTGCGCCGCCCACGCGATGACCGGCAGCCGGGAAAACGCGGAGGTGCTGCTGTGTACGGCGCTGAGCGATTACTTTGCCATGAACGACGTGCTCTCGGCGCGCGCCTCGCTGCGAAGCGGCATACTGCGCGAGATGAAAAACCGCGCCCTGAGCATGCGGCAGGATGAAAAGCACGCGCCCGAGGAGGACTTTGTCGGCCTGACGATTTCGAAGGACGCGCAGGGACGCCCGGAAAGCACGCCGCTTCTCGACAGCCTGACCCAGCTTCCCGCGCAGACGCAGCGGCTGCTGATCCTGAAATACGGCGCTCAGCTCTCCGCGCACGCCATTGCGCAGCTGCTCGAAACCGACCCGGAGGAGGTTAAGTGCGCGCTGGGAAAGACCCGGCGGCAGCTGATCCGCGCGCAGGGCCTGCAAAAGGAGCACACAGCCGCCTTCGAGCAGGAGCTAACCAGGGAAATCCGCCGCGCGATGAGCAAAACCGGCGCCGAGCAGGTGGACGTGACGCAGATTCTGCACGCGCTGGGAGAAGACATTGCGGGCATTCACGTCTCGCGCCACTGGGCGGGCCGGGCGATTCGCGGCGCGCTTCTGACGCTGCTGATCGCGGTGCTGGTGGTCGCCGTGTGGGTGGCCGCGGTGCTGATGGAGATGTAAAACCGACCGAAGTCTGTGCAAAACAGACCGGAGTCTGTTAAAAACCGACCGAAGTCTGAATCAGCGGCGGTTCAATGAGAGATATTCGCAGGAGCGGTCTTTCGCCGATTTCAGGCATGGAAACCGCGGGTTCAGCGACACCAAGCCAGGGCTTTCAGGCGTAAAAATGCCGGAAAGCCCTGTAAATATTTTCCTGAATAATCGGCGATTGCTTCGCGCGATAAAAAGAGGAAGGCGTTCGACGACGCGATCATCACAATCCTCCCGCACAGATTGTTTCGATGCGCCTTATATGGCGCCTCGAATTTTAACATTGTTATATTAACACGTTATGTTTTGCCTTCCGATGTGCGCTAAATATTGTAAATTTTAACAAAACAGCTATTGACAAAGGGAAGACTCTCATGCTATATTGATTCCGGGAAAAAACATGACACACGGAATTAACAATAAACAAACTGACGACAGGGCGTACGCCTGCGAAACCTGGAAAATGTGCGCCGCCGGAGTGTATGAAGCGCCGGAGGGCGAAGCGCAAGGATATCACGCGTCATGCGTAGCATATCAACAACAAAAAAGGAGGAAACCCACATGAAGAAACTGCTCGCGATTCTGCTCGTCGCCCTGCTTGCCTCGCTCACGCTGCTGCCCGCCGTTTCCATGGCGGAAGGCGTGGAGCTGGTCATGGGCTCCTGGCGCAACACGGACGCAGCTCAGATGGAAGAACTGCTGAGACTCTACAAAGAAGTCAGCGGCGTCACCATCCGCTATGAACCGACTGTCTCCTCCCAATACAACGCGACCCTGCGCCTGCAGCTGGACAACGGAACCGGCCCCGACCTGTTCCTCAGCCGTTCCTACGCCACGGGCGAGGAGCTGTACAACGCCGGCTTCAACATGGCCTGCAACGACATCCCCGGCGTGATGGAGAATTTCACCGACGCAAGCCGCGAGCCCTTCACCGCCGCGGACGGCAGCGTCTTCGCCGTGCCTACTGTCGCCGTTTCTCAGCCCATCTATTACAATAAGACGATTTTCGCCGAGAACGGCATCACCGAGCTGCCCAAGACCTGGGATGAGTTCATCGCCCTGTGCCAGAAGCTCAAGGACAACGGCGTGACTCCGCTGGCCAACGGCATTGCCGCCAACTGGGACATTCTGGAATGCGTCCTGCTGGGCATGGTGCCTAACTACATCCCCTTCGAGGAGCGCGCCGCCTATGAAACCGGCGAAAAGAAGATGAACGACGAGACCTGGGTTCGCATTTACACCGACTTTGCCAAGCTCGCGCCCTTCTTCCCGGACGGCTTTGAATCCATCGACAACGACAACGCCAACACCTACTTCGGTCTGGGTCAGGCGGCCATGCTGATCGACGGCTCCTGGAGCTGCGGTGAGCTGAGCAATAAAGATAACTACGACATCGATCTGGGCTTCATGGCGTTCCCGCCGCCCGAGGGCAACGAACCCGGCATGTGCCTGCATCCCGATGCGGGCATCGCCGGCAACTCCGCCACCAAGTATCCCGAAGAGGTCAAGGCGTTCCTGCAGTGGCTGGCCTCTCCCGAAGGCGCTCAGGTTGCTGCAAACTACTGGCCCGGCGGCACATTCCCGCTGATCAGCACCCCCATCACCTTGCCGGATGACACCATCGCCGCCATGCTGGCGCTGAACGAGGGCAAGAATCTGGACGCCCGGTTCATCTGGGCCCGGATGATGGATCTGTACACGCCGATGGTCGAGCAGCTGAACCTGATCTGCCGCGGCGAAACCACGCCTCAGGCGGCCGCCGATGCGATCGCCGCGATCTGGAACAAGTAAACAGACACAGCGAACGGCAGGGCGGCCCAGCACAGCCGCCCTGTTCTTTTCAAATAAGGAGGAACTCCCTATGCGGACAAGAAAGAGATGCGGGGCGTTTCATGGCGGCGGCAGCATCAAGCCGGGCGGCGCGTACTGGGTTTTGTATATTCTGCCCGCGATGCTGTTTTACGTTGTGTTCATGGCGTACCCGATGATCGACTCCATTCGTCTGTCCTTTTATTCGGGAACAACGGGCGCGCGGGAATTTGTGGGCTTCGCCAACTACGTGCGCCTGTTCACCGATTCCGTCGTTTCGACCCGGTTCTGGAACGCCTTTGGCAACAACTGGATTTTCTTTGCCTATCACATGATTTTGCAAAACTCGCTGGGCATACTGTTCGCCGCCATCCTGACCAATCGCACCATGCGCGGCCGGCAGCTGTACCAGACCCTGATCTTCATTCCCTGCACCATCGCCGTGCTGGTGACGGGCTACCTGTTCAAGCTGATTCTCAATCCCATTTGGGCGGGCGCGACGCTGAAAAAGGCAGGGCTCGGCTTCCTGGTTCGTTCCTGGCTGGGCGACCCTAAAACGGCGCTGTCCTGCGTATCGCTGGTTTCCGTCTGGCAATGGGTGGGTATTCCGACGATGATGTTCGTCGCTGCCTTTCAGGGCATTTCGGACGACCTGATCGAGGCCGCGTCTATTGAAGGCGCATCCCCCTGGCAGCAGTTCATCAAAATCAAGATCCCGCTGATCGTGCCGGTCATCGGCATGATCGCCATCATGACGTTCGTATCCAACTTCAACGCCTTTGACGTGGTGTTCTCCATGGAAACGCCGGACGGCGCGCCCAATTACGCCACAGACATCATTGGCACGCTCTTCTACCGCTACGGCGTCGCCGGGCAGCATCCCGTCGGCATTCCGGAGCCGGGCGTAGGCGCGGCCATTTCCACCACCGTGTTTTTGATCCTTCTGTGCGGCGTGCTTCCCACCCTTCGCTGCACGCAGGGAAAGGAGTGAGCCGGAATGAAGAAAAGAACGCGCTCCATGCGCATCATGAATCTGCATATTCCGTATCACATCATCATGATCATATGGTCGCTCATCGCCATGGCTCCCGTGTGGCTGTTGCTGATCAACACGCTCAAGCCCAAGAAGGAGATCTACACCAATCCATTTGGCCTGCCCAGAGAGTGGACGCTGGACAATTATCGTTATATCATATCGGACAATAATTTCTTCAGCTATTTCAGGAATTCATTTATCGTCGTGGTCGTTTCACTGGCGGTGATTCTGCTGCTGGGTTCTCTCTGCGCCTACGCGTTGGCGCACTGGCGTACCCGCACGTCCAGGGGCGTGTACTTTTTCATCATTGTGGGCATGATGCTGCCCATCAAAATCGCCACCATCCGGCTGCTGGAGATCATGAAAACGCTGGGGCTTTTAAACACGCTGTGGAGCCTGTTCCCGGTTTATATCGCCATGGGTCTGCCCGTCGCTGTGTTCATCCTGACCGAGTTTATCCGGGGGCTGCCGGGCGAGCTGTATGAAGCGGGCTTCATGGACGGCGCAGGAAGGTTTATGATCTATCGCAAAATCGTCCTTCCGCTGATTCGCCCGGCGCTGGCCACCGTGGCCATTTATAACCTGGTGCCGATCTGGAACGACCTGTGGTTTCCCCTGATTTTTATCAACGTGGA
>CAKUFB010000077.1 GCA_934647145.1 uncultured Clostridia bacterium | reverse complement strand
GTAGCCTTTGAGCAGATGTTCGCCGCTTGATTCCTCGACAACCTTTTCATTTGTCCGCGTTTTCGTTACCAGTTCAAGGCGAGCGAAGCGAGCCGGTGTGGGGAGGGCGCGCGGGGGAGGGGCGAAGCCCCGCCCCCGCAGGGCGCGCGAAGGCGCGCGGGGAGGCGAGCGAAGCGAGCCGGTGTGGGGGGAGGGGGGTCCGGGGGAGGGGCGAAGCCCCGCCCCCGCGGGGCGCGCGAAGGCGCGCCTGGCCTATGATGGGCTAATTCAGGCGATTGGTCTGTCCCTTCAGGCTGCGGCTCAGCAGGAGCAGGAAGACGATCATGAGGATGGGGAAGACGACGCCGCTGAGGATGCCCAGGCGCAGGTTTTCGCCCAGCGCGCCCGCCACAGCGCCCGCCAGCGTAGGCCCGGAGGAGCAGCCCAGGTCGCCGGCCAGCGCGAAGAGCGCGAACATGGCGGTGCCGCCCTTTGGAATGGCGACGGCTGCCCGGCTGAAGGTGCCCGGCCAGGCCAGACCGACCGACAGGCCGGCCAGCGCCACGCCGAAAAGGCCTGCGACCGGACGGCTGGTCAGGCCGATGATCAGGTAGGCCGCGACGCACAGTCCGGCGGACAGCAGCATGAGCTTTTCGAGGTTGAGCCGGTCGCCCCTTTTGCCGTAGAAGGCGCGCGAGAGACCCATGAGCAGCGCGAAGACCGTCGGGCCGGTCAGGTCGCCCAGCGCCTTGGTCACGCCCAGACCGCGCTCGACGAAGGTGGACGCCCACTGGCTGACCGCCTGTTCGCTGGCCCCGGCGCACAGCATCAGCACCATGAGGATCCAGAAGGTCTTCAGGCTGAACAGCTCGCGAAGGGTCAGGCCGCGCTCGCCCTCGCTGATCAGCGTGGCGATGGGCACCTTTGTAAAGATCAGGCCGTTCGCAATGGGCAAAAGTGCCCAGATAACGGCCAGCACGCGCCAGCTGCCCCGGCCGAAGACGGCCAGAAACAGCGTCGAGAGCAGGACGACGCCCGCGCTGCCCCAGCAGTAAAATGAGTGCAGCATGCTCATGGTCTGCGCCTTGCGGTCGCTCGGGCAGGCCTCGACCAGCGGGCTGATGATGACCTCGAGCAGGCCGCCGCCCAGCGCGTAGCAGAACACCGCGATCAGCAGGCCGGCAAACGCCGAGGGCAGCGCCTGGGGCAGTATGGCCAGCAGGATCAGACCCAGCGCGGAAAAGCCGTGGGCCAACAGCGCGCTCGCGCGGTAGCCGATCCGGTCGATGAAGAACACCGACGCGCAGTCCACCAGCAGCTGCAGCAGAAAGTTGACGGTGATGAGCAGCGTGACCTGAGAAAGCGGAATGCCGTACTGCGCCTGAAAGGTCAGAAACAGCAGCGGCGCGAAGTTGTTGACCACGGCCTGGACGATATACCCCGTGAAGCAGGCGCGAATGGTCGGGCGGTAATCGACGGTTTGGTACTGCATGGCAAGCTCCTTTGGCAGCCTGACCGTCGCCGAGCCGTTCCCGACGCGCTCGCGATTCGGTCAAGCCTTCCAGTCTGTCCGATCATTATAGCATACGACAGGTAAAGATTGCGCGCAGTATGGCGCTCAAACGGAAAAAACTGTACTGCCCGAAAAATGATGAAAGGGGACTGCGCAGTCCTACGGGCATGCGTTTCCCCTTCTATTTTATTATGCAGGTTTGTCGGGCCGCAGAGACAAAACGGCCGGGACGGCCTGCGCTTCATCGGCGCGGATTGTCGCAGCCGCCCGGTCAGAACAGATCCAGCGCGTTGTCCAGGTAGATTTCCTCCCGCACATGGAGCTGGTACTCCGGCCGGGTCAGGTAGTGGAGCAGAAACTCCAGAATCAGCGCGCTGCCCAGCGCGCGCCCCTCGATCTTGAAGTGGGAAAAGCCCATGGGCAGGTACGTTCGCCGGACGTCGTCCGCGCCGATAAAGCCGGGGTTGGCCATTGCGCGGGAAAAGCGGTAGCCGCCCTCTGCGCCGGGCGCGCGGCAGCGATGCTCCGGGCCGTCCTCGCCCAGGTTTTTGCGGCTGACCGCCTCGTAGCAGGCCTTCCTGTCCGGACAGCCGAACCAGCAGCACTCATTGCACAGGAACTCCGTCTTGTCCTTCAGCGCCTGGGGGAGCGCGGCCAGCTCGCCGAACGCCCGGTTCAGGCGAAAATCCGGCACGACATAGCGAAACTCCTCCCGCTCGGCCTCCCGCCGGAACTGCTCGAACCGCGTCAGCACCTTCGTGGTCGAGGAGACGAGATACAGCCCCGGGTATTCCCGCCGCAGGTACCCAAGCAGCAGCTCGGAGTGCAGGATGACGCCGTTTTGAGGCGCATCGGCCGCTTCAAAGAGCCTGCACAGCGCGTTGCATCTGCCGTCCGCGAGGTGCTCCGGGCGGAGCAGCGAATTGCTGAAGGTCAGCCGGGCGGAGATCCCGTGCTCCCGGGTCAGACGGAGCGCGCGGCGCGCCTCGCAGCCGCCTGAGCTCACGCGCCCGCCGCCCCACAGGCAGTCGGGCGGCGCGCCGTACAAGGAGCCGATTTCGCACCAGTCGTAGAAGTATTCCCTGTGCCTTCGAAACAGGGGCAGAAACGCGCTGTAGAGCTCGTAGAACTCGAACAGGCCGGGCAGATGAAAATACGCGGTTTTTTTCGGCTCGCTCATGCGGTCGGTCGCCTCCATGCAGCTCATATCGCGGGAAAGCGCGGGCAGAAGGCCGCCGGGCTCGTCTGTGCAGGCGAACCCGGCGGCAGGGGGAGAGGGGGATTATTGGAACATGGCGGTGGACAGGTAGCGGTCGCCGGTGTCGGGCAGCAGCACGACGATGCGCTTGCCCGCGAACTCGCCGCGCCGGGCAAGCGTGATGGCCGCCCATAGCGCCGCGCCGGAGGAAATGCCGACCAGCACGCCCTCTGTGCGCGCGATGCGCCGGCCCGCGTCGAACGCGTCCTCGCCCTTGACGCGGATGATCTCGTCATAGACCTTCGTGTCCAGCACGTCCGGCACGAAGCCCGCGCCGATGCCCTGGATGGGATGCGGGCCGGCCGCGCCGCCGGAAAGCACGGGGGAGGCGTCCGGCTCGACCGCCACGACGCGCACATCCGGCTTCTTTTCCTTCAGGAAGCGGCCCACGCCGGTGATCGTGCCGCCGGTGCCCACGCCCGCGACGAACGCGTCTACCTGTCCGTCGGTATCCTCCCAGATCTCCGGGCCGGTGGTCAGGTAGTGCGCCTGCCAGTTGGCGGGGTTGACGAACTGGCCGGGGATGAAGGAACCGGGCGTCTCGTCCGCAAGCTCCTGCGCCTTCGCAATCGCGCCCTTCATGCCCTTCTTGCCCTCGGTCAGCACCAGCTCCGCTCCGTATGCCTTCATCAGCATCCGGCGCTCCATGCTCATCGAATCGGGCATGACGATGATCACATGATAGCCGCGCGCCGCCGCCACCGCGCACAGTCCGATGCCCGTGTTGCCGCTGGTGGGCTCAATGATGGTCGCGCCCGGCTTGAGCGCGCCCCTCTTTTCCGCGTCCAGGATCATGTTCAGCGCCACGCGGTCCTTGACCGACCCGGCCGGGTTCAGGTACTCCAGCTTGGCGTAGAGCTTCGCCTTCAGGCCCAGATCCCTTTCGATGCGCGTCAGCTCCAGCAGAGGCGTGCGTCCCACGAGCTGTTCAAGCGAGGTATAGATGTTCGACATAAGGCAGGCTTCCTTTCCTGAAATGTAGGCTCCCTGGGTATGGCGGCATTATACAGCTCAATTCCCACTAGGTCAATAGGTTTACAGACAAATTACATGAAGCCGCCGCGCGGGCGGAGGAACGGAAAAAATCAGACTGTCGAACCCCCCGGAGAGCTCGAGAGGGCAGGCTGAGCCTGCATGCACTTGCTGCCGCCGGACAGAACACGAAAACAGCCGCCATAAATTGAAGCGGCTGATTTCTCCGGTTTTCCGGAATTCTCCGAAAAACTCCTGTCGGCGTTGCCGACGCGGGCAGTGCAAACGCACAGCGTGGGCACGGGTCGGTTTTTGTAAATCCCATTTTCCAGAGCAAAAATCGTTTCCCTGCAGGCTCCGCGCCTCAAATCGCAGATTTGAGGCGCGGCACCTGGCCGGGGAGCTTGCTTCCCCGTCCACCAACTTGTCAAAACTTTTTTGACAAGCTGAAAAATAACACAGGATTTATTGAAATGCGGAGGCGAATCTGGTATACTTCTGAAGGTTAAATAACGCACTTTCGCCGATTCGCCCGGCTGTGCCGCAAGGTGCCGGACGGACTTGACGCGGAAGGTGGAAAAAACAAGGAGGAATACCCCTATGGCAGTCATTTCCATGAAGCAGTTGCTCGAGGCCGGCGTACACTTCGGCCACCAGACCCGTCGCTGGAACCCCAAGATGGCTCAGTACATCTTCACCGAGCGCAACGGGATCTACATCATCGACCTGCAGAAGACCGTTCGCAAGATCGACGAGGCCTATATGTTCGTGCGCGATCTGGCGATGGACGGCAAGACCATGCTGTTCGTCGGCACCAAGAAGCAGGCGCAGGAGTCCATTGAGTCCGAGGCCAGGCGCTGCGGCATGTACTATGTCAATACCCGCTGGCTGGGCGGCATGCTGACCAACTTCCGCACCATCCGCACCCGTATCGACCGTCTGAACGCCATCGACAAGATGGAGGCCGACGGCCAGTTCGAGGTTCTGCCCAAAAAGGAAGTCATCAAGCTGATGGCTGAGCGCGAGAAGCTGCTCAAGAACCTGGGCGGCATCCGCGAAATGAAGAAGCTGCCCGGCGCGCTGTTCGTTGTGGATCCCCGCAAGGAGCACATCGCCGTGACCGAAGCCCGCCGCCTGGGCATCCCGATCGTGGGCATCGTGGACACCAACTGCGATCCCGATGAGATCGACTACGTTATCCCCGGCAACGACGACGCCATCCGCGCCGTCAAGCTGATCGCCGGCAAGATGGCCGACGCCATCCTGGAGGGCCGCCAGGGCGAGCAGACCGCCGACGCGCCCGAAGCCGCCGAAGCCCCCGCGGCCGACGCCGAATAATCACGCTTGAGGAGGTAACCCCCTATGGAAATCAGTGCAAAGGTTGTTATGGAGCTGCGCGCCCAGACCGGCGCCGGCATGATGGATTGCAAAAAGGCTCTGAAGGAAACCAACGGCGACATGGAAAAGGCCGTTGACTTCCTGCGCGAGAAGGGCCTGGCGGCCGCCGCCAAGAAGGCCTCCCGTATCGCCGCCGAGGGTCTGGTGGGCTCCTGCCTGTGCGAAAAGTGCGGCGCGGCCGCGCTGGTCGAGATCAACTGCGAGACCGACTTCGTCGCCAAGACCGACGAGTTCAAGCAGCTGGTTGAGGACATGTGCATCCAGGTGATCAAGTCCAACCCCGCCGACGTGGACGCCCTGCTCAAGACCCCCTACTTCAAGGACGAAGCCCAGACCGTCGCCGACCTGATCACCGCCAAGGTGGCCAAGATCGGCGAGAAGATCACCGTCCGCCGCTTCGAGCGCTATGAGCTCAAGGAAGACAGCATCGTGGATACCTACATCCACCTGGGCGGCAAGGTGGGCGTGATGGTCGAGGTGACCGCGCCCGAGAAGACGCCCGAGCTGGTCGAGGCCGTACACGACATCTGCCTGCAGATCGTCGCCTCCGCGCCCCAGTACGTCCGCCGCAGCGAGGTGCGCGCCGAGCATCTGGAGCATGAGAAGGAAATCCTGGCCGCGCAGGCCCGCAACGAGGGCAAGCCCGAGAAGATCATCGAGAAGATGGTGCAGGGCCGCGTGGACAAGTTCTACAAGGAAGTCTGCCTGCTGGAGCAGCCCTTCGTCAAGAATCCCGACGAGACCGTCGAGAAGATGCTGGCCTCCAGGTGCAAGGACGCGACCGTCGTCCGCTTCGTCGCCTTCAAGATGGGCGAGGGCCTGGAGAAGCGTGTCAACGACCTGGCTGCCGAGGTTGCGGAGCAGACCGCCGCGATGAAGAAGTAATTTCACCCCACCGGGGAGCTGTCTGTTTGCAGGCGGCTCCTTTTTCATGCGCAGAAGGAGGAAAAAGATATGTATCACCGCATTGTGCTCAAGCTGAGCGGCGAATCGCTCGCGCCCGACCATGAAGCCCTGCTTGCCCAGGTGCAGGAAAACGCCGGCAAGCCCTGCTCCTTCGACCCCGAACGCGTGGACGAGGTCGCCAGAACCATCGCGGCGCTCGCCGGGCGCGGCGTGCAGGTGGGCGTGGTCATGGGCGGCGGCAACATCTGGCGCGGCCGCTTCACCGAGGAAATGAGCGCCGTCAACGCCGACCAGATGGGTATGCTGGCCACCGTCATCAACGCCCTGGCCGTGCAGGACGCGATCACCCGCCTGGGCCGGAAGGCCACCGTGCTCACCGCGCAGGATATGCCCCGCTTCGCGCGCCTGTACACCCGCGATACCGCCGACGAGCTGCTCAATAGCGGCCACATCGTGCTCATGGCGGGCGGCAGCGGCAACCCCTTCTTCACCACCGACACCGCCGCCGTGCTGCGCGCCGCCGAGCTGGGCGCGGACGCGGTCTTCAAGGGCACGACCGCCGAGGGCGTGTACGACAGCGACCCCCGCAAGAACCCCAACGCAAAGTTCATCCGCGAGGCGACCTATCAGCAGGTCATCGACATGAACCTCAAGATCATGGACCCCAGCGCGTTCATGCTCTGCCGCGAGCAGAAGGTGCCCGAAATCCGCATCTTCAAGATGGACTGCCTCGAAAACGTCCTGAAGGTGGCCGACGGCGAGCCGATCGGCTCGGTGGTCAGGGCTTAGTCCGTTCGCACATGAAAAAAGCCTGCTCCGCGCGTGTCGGAGCAGGTTTTCAGTGTTTTGAAGGATTCAAACCGCGTCTCCTGCAGCTCCTTTTTCGAGGGAACTGTGAGCTTGCCGTAAGATAACCGCATGCAGGCGGCGAGGAAGTCCGCCCCTGCATCAAAAAACTGCCCTGCGCACAGGCGGGACAGCGATTCGTGTACCAACATATCTTATGAACGTATCACATGCTGGCGAATCATTCGGGGAACAACATTTCTTAATCTGTATGCGTTGCGCGGATCAATGTGTTTTCCGGGTGGGGCTTGGGGAGACGCCTTCTCCGTTTTTGCGGGGCACAGCCTTGAATTATGAGTCACGAAGAATCTGGAGGCTCTGATTTATGGCCGACAGATTCGTGTGGCCTCGGCGGCAGCAACCGGAACCGGGCACTGCCCGGTCAAAAAGGCGGCCTCCCCAACGTGCCCCCGACCTACCCGAACAGGGCGTTCCAGGTGTCCTCGCCGCACACGCCGTCGGCGGACAGACCGACGCTCGCCTGGAAGGCGCGCACGGCGGCCGCGGTGGCCTTGCCGTAGTAGCCGTTGAACCTGGAGGTGAGGAAGCCCAGCTCGCTCAGGCGCTGCTGCATCAGGTACACGTCGTGCAGGTAGTCCTCCTGGTGCAGGGTCTGGGGAATGCGCTCATAGGGGAGCAGCGGCTCAACCTGGCTGTGGTCGGCGAGCGGGGAGGTTTCGTTGGCGGGCAGGCCGTACAGCTCGTTGAGCGTGACCAGCCGATAGCCGGCCTTGCTCAGCCGGGGCACCAGCTCGCGCAGCTGCGCCAGATCCTCGTCGGTGGTGTGGTAGAGGAAGATGTTGCCGCTCTCCACGCGCTTCATGAGGTTGTTGGTGCTGGACAGCACGCCCACCTGCGTCCAGTAGGCGATTCCGTAGTAGCCCAGCTGGGTGATGTAGGCGTGGGTGCGCTGATCGTAGCGGTCGTCGCCGCCGCGCGGGCGCAGGAAGTGCATCTGATACTCCACGCCCAGCAGCTCACTGACCGCGGCGTTCTGGCGGTAGATCTGCGCGGCCATGGTTTCGTCGTCCACGTCGTACAGGCCGCAGTGCGACCAGGTGTGGTTTTCGATTTCAAAGCCCTGCTCCCAGGCCTTTTTGAGCACCTTGCCGCACATCTCGACGTTCTCGCCGATGGGGAAGATGGTCGCCTTGCCGTTGTACTTGGCGATCAGTTCGACGATCTTGCGCAGGTTCTCCGGCTGGTTGCAGTCGTCCACCGTGATGGCGACCACCTTCTCGGTCGTGTTTTTGCCGAAGCACACCGGCAAAAAGCCCTCGACCAGCTCCGGACGCACGCAGGCGGCCAGCGCGGCCTTGTTTTCAGGCGAAGGCGTGACGTGTACGCTGCGCACGGGCTCCGGCGTGGGCGTGGCGGTCGGCGCGGGCGTGGCGGTCGGCCTCTGCGTGGGCACAGGCGTGGGCTTCTGCGTCGGCGCGTCGGTCGGAACGGGCGTGGGGGAGACGGTCGGCGTGGGTGAGACGGAGGCGAAGAGCGGACGCGGGCCGGGGAACAGGCTGCTCAGCAGCAAAACGCACATCACGAGCGCCAGCGCGGCGGCCAGCGCCAGGCAGACCTTCGTA
Source organism: uncultured Clostridia bacterium (assembly GCA_934647145.1). GTDB lineage: Bacteria > Bacillota > Clostridia > Christensenellales > Aristaeellaceae > CAKUFI01. The sequence continues at coordinate 1,611 of CAKUFB010000077.1, read as the reverse complement.
CCCGCGTCAGCTCCGCGGCGCTTTCTTCTCTTCTTTCCTTTGCGGGACTGGGAAGCATGAGCCATATAAACAACCCTCTTTATTCAGTCAGTGTTCGTTAGACGCGAATCGGACGCGGATAGTTGCCTGAAACGACGTATTTTCGCGCAAAAAATGTCAAATTATGGAAAAAGTGAAGAGGACACGGAAGCGAGGTCTTTTTTCCGCTCAGGCAATTGACAGGCGGCGCTTTCTGGGCTACAATACCCTCAGATTGGAAAATAATTTCCATGCGGAAGGAGCACATCATGAGCGAAAAGATCATCCCCGGCAAGCGCCAGCTGGAGTTTATGGACTGGGAATTCGGCGTGTTTTTTCACTTCGGCATCCGCAGCTTTTTCAAGGGACACAAGGACTGGGACAACCGGCCGATGCCTGCCGAGCAGTTTAACCCGGACGAGCTCAACTGCGAGGAGTGGATCCGCACGATCAGGCAGGCCGGCGCGACCTACGCCATACTGACCTGCAAGCACCACGACGGCTTCGCCAACTGGCCGACGAAGTACTCCGACTACTCGGTCGCCCATACCCCCTGGCGGCGCGGTCAGGGCGACGTGGTGCGCGAGTACGTGGACGCCTGCCGAAAGTACGGCGTCAAGGTGGGCCTGTACTACTCCCCGGCGCAGTGGGGCGGCAAGACTGCCTTTAAGGAAGGCAAGGAGTACGACGACTATTTCATCAACCAGATCACCGAGCTGCTCACCGGCTACGGCAAGATCGACTACCTGTGGTTCGACGGCTGCGGCTCACAGGATCACGAGTACGACCGCGACCGCATTATCGCGGCCATTCGCGGCATGCAGCCTGAAATCCGCATTTTCTCGATGTGGGATCCGGACAGCCGCTGGGTGGGCAATGAGGACGGCTACGCGCCGCTTGACAACTTCAACGAGGTCAACTACACCGCCGAAAGGTCGGACGGCGCGCGCAGGTTCCTGCCCTCCGAATGCGACTTCAAAATGCGCTCGACCTGGTTCGACTGCGAGGACAACGAGGATACGATCAAGGAATTGGAGGAGCTGGTCGGCATCTACGAGATGAGCGTGGGGCGCGGCGCGAACTTCCTGATCAACATCGGCCCGAACCGCCGCGGCCTGCTGCCTGAAAAGGATACCGCCCGGCTGCTCGAGTTCGGCGAGGAAATCAGGCGGCGCTACAGCATGTCGGTCGAGGGCTTCGGCGCGCTGCAAAGGGTCGGCGAGGATGAGTTCGCCATCGAGCTGCCCGGCTTCGACACGGAATGGTGCGAAAACGATCCGGTCAGGCCGCAGCTGGTCAACCGCGTCGTGCTCAGCGAGGACATGACGAACGGTCAGGGCGTGACCGGCTTCGAGCTGTGGGCCAGCCTGCCCGCCTATAAGGGCAAGCAGGTGTGCCTCTATCGGGGCGGCACGATTGGCCACAAGGCGATCTGTCTGTTCCCCACGATGCGTACCGCGCGCATTGCGCTGCGCGTCACCGCTCACGAGGGCGATTATACCCTGAGCGGCATGAAGGCCTATTTCGTGAGGTAGCAGGTGGAGGTGCGGGGGAGGGGGCGCTTCGCGCCCCCTCCCCCGAGCCCCCACCCCC
>CAKUFB010000076.1 GCA_934647145.1 uncultured Clostridia bacterium | reverse complement strand
CGCTTCCTTGCGGCCCCGTTGGGGCCGTGGGTGGGGTGCGGGGAGGCGCGCGCCGTTCAGGCCGCCCTCCCCGGTGATCCGCATCGCGGCGGCTTTGCCGCCGCGATGCGGCGGGCCCGTTGGGCGAGGAAGACACGGCGAAAGAAAAAAGTCCCCCGGCGCAAACCGGAGGACTTGAGGGGGAAAGGTTACTTCTGAATCGCGACCAGGGTGCAGCCCGCGTCGAACTCGACGGTGCCCTTGTAGTTCTTCAGGATGCCGGTCACGGTGACGGTATCGCCCTCGGCCAGCTGATCCGCGCCCTCGCCGGACAGGCGGAAGCACTGGATCGGGTACTCCTCGAGGCCCGCGACGGTCAGGTTCACGGTGATGTTCTTGTATTCGTCGCTCCAGGCGGTGGGGATGGAGGCGATCACGCCGGTGACGGTGGACTCGGCGGTCATCGCCGCGCCCTCGGCCAGGGCATAGCCGTCGATGAGCGCCTTGACGCTCGCCACGCTGTCGGTGGGAACCAGCAGGCAGCCCTTGTCGAACTCGATGGTGCCCTTGTAGTTCTTGATGACGCCGAAGACGGCGATTTCGTCGTCCACAGCCAGCTTGTCCGCGCCTTCGCCGGAGAGGCGGAAGCACTGGATGGGCTGCTCGGTCTTGCCGTCGCAGACGATGGTGACGGTGATGTTCTTGTACTCGTCGCTCCAGGCGGTGTCGATGCTGGCGACGACGCCCTTGAGCACGCTCTGCCTGGGCAGGGACGCGCCGTCCTCGAGGGCATAGGCGGCGTCGAGCGTCGCGGCCTGGCTGACGATTTCGCCGAAGCCGACCAGCGCGCAGCCCGCGTCGAACTCGATGGTGCCCTTGTAGTTCTTCAGGGTACCCTCGACGGTGATTTCGTCGCCTTCCTTCAGATCCTTCGCGCCCTCGCCGCTCAGGCGGAAGCACTGGATGGGCTGCTCGGCCAGATCACCCACCTGAATGGTGACAGTGATGTTCTTGTACTCGTCGCTCCAGGGGGTATTGACGGCGGTCACGGCGCCGAAGAGGCGCTGGGGCTTGCTCATGGAAGCGCCCTCGTCCAGGGCGTAGGCGGCGGCCACGATGTCGGCGTAGCTCATGTCGAGCACGGCGGCGGGCACGACGCGCTGATAGGGCACCTCCAGGGTGCTGCCGTCGGGGGCGGTGACGGTGGCGGTCAGGGTGTAGACCAGCTCCTTGGGATTGGCCTCGTCCACGTCGACCAGGTACTTGCCGTCCTCGGCGGGGGTGATCTGGATCTGGTCGGTGTCGACCGCCCAGGTCACGGGATAGACGACGCCGTCGATCATCAGCTGAGAGACCACCTCGTAGTCCTCGGCGGTGGCGGTCAGCTTATCGCGGCTCTTGCTCTTATACCAGAAGTCCAGCAGGCCCTTGGCGGAGGCCAGGTTTTCCTCCTCGGCGGCGAAGCCCGCGACCGGGCTCAGGCACAGCGCGAGCAGCGTGAGCAGGGCAATGATCTTCTTCATGGGAATCCTCCTGTCTTATTTGTCGGCAAGGGAAAGTCCGTCCGGGGTAAAGACCCGGATACGCAGGCTTCCCTCGTGTACGTCCACGAGACCCTTGACGGAAATCAGCTGTCCGGTCAGGTCTTCGGGGGTGAAGGGGCTGTCCTGCATGGGCGCGACCCAGACCGTGACGGTCAGGCCGTCCTGCGTGCAGGTGAGGGTCAGCGCGCAGCTCTTCGAGACGTCTTCGCTCTCATGGATCTGTACGTCCGTAACGGACAGGCCGTCCAGCGACACGCTCGAGGCGACGCGCAGGGGATCGAGCTGGGAAAGGGTCAGGGGCGTGTAGGCGGGGGAGAGTCCCTCGTCCAGCTTCCTGAGGTTGTCCGGGTCGTCCGGACGCATCATGCGGTAGTTTACGTCGCTGACCTGCCAGGCCTCGCCGGCCTCGTAGTAGCTCACCACGCCCACCACGCGCGCCCGGTTGCCCACGCGCAGGATCTCCAGGCCGCCTCCGCTGAGGCTATAGCCATAGTAGACCTGCATGCCGTAGGTGCGGTCGGTTTCCTCGTCGTAGTCCTCCAGGTACACGCAGTGCGCCCAGTTCATGGTCACCACGCCGGAGAAGGCGACCTTCTTGCCGGCATAGGTTTCGGGCGCTTCGCGCAGCTGGCGCAGGGTGACCTCAAGCGCGTCTCCGTAGTAGAAGTCGGGATCGGGCTGACCCGAATACACGCCCAGCTTCTGTTTTTTCGCCTGAGAGACCGCCGCGACACAGGAATCGGCGTAGCGGTATTTCGAGGCGGAGTAGGGCACGGCCAAGCCGCTTTGCAGCAGCTCGATGTTCAGGCTGCGATAGGGCGCGTCCTCGCGCTCGCGGTACCAGACCCAGACGAGGTACCTTCCGCCGGTCGAGTCCAGGTTGAGCCTGTCGTCGTTCGACTCGATCAGTATCGACTGGGCGTTTTCCAGGCGCTCGCGGGTGAAGCGGGCCGCGGCCGGGCCGTATTCCTCGATTTTTCCGGTGGACTCGGGGGCGTTGATCGCCAGATAGCGCGCCTTGAGCAGGCCGCCGGGAACCAGGGAATCGGGCACATGGAAATGGGTGGTGTCGCCGTCGACGAACGAGGCGACCGTAACCTCCAGCTGAAGCGTCCGATCCCCCGGGCGGACGGAAGCGGCGAAGTCCGTGAACTCGCCGTCCGCCGCCGCGAAGGAGAAGAGAGGGGGGATCAGACTGAACAGAAGGAGAAAGGAGGTCAGGATGTTAATTCGCGTATTCGCACTCATCGACGGCTTCCTCAAAGGCGGCCTCGATCTGCGCGTCCACGTCGTCGCCGGTCATGGTCAGGCACTTGGGCAGCAGCGCGCCCACCTGATCGCGGGCAGTGGAGGAGCCGACAAAGGCGGGAGAGGTGTAGTACGCGTCCTCCTGAGACAGGCAGACCTGCGCGCTCAGGGCCGCGATGTAGTCGCCGCCGTCCGCCTTGGACAGGAACTCGGCGTACGCCGCGTTGTCGGCGACCGACTTGATGACCGGGACGTAGCCGGAGGCCATGGAGAACTCGGCCTGGAACTCCACGCTGGTGGTCAGGTACTTGATGAACAGCCAGGACGCGACGACCTCCTGCGGATTGTCCTTCTTGAAGACGCAGACGCTGGGGCCCTGGGAGATGACCCTGCGGTTGTCGAGGCTGACCTGGGGAATGGTGGCGATGCCCACCTCGAAGGGGTAGGAGCCGTCCGCGTTGGCGGTCGGGCGCTGATACTTGGAGCCGGCGGAGGAGCCGATGGACATGTAGGAGCGCACGCCGGTGGTGGCGGTGAACAGGCCGGAGGTGTAGGCGCCGTACAGCTTCTGGGTGGTCAGGTAGCCCTTGTTGTACCACTCGCCGAACATCTTCACGAAGCCGCGGTTCACCTCGTTGTTGAACAGGTAGTGATCGCCGGTGGCGCTGGTGTAGTCGGAGCCGTACTGCTCGCACATGGTAATGAACCAGTTGGACTCGCTGTCATAGCCCAGCGGGATGGAGTTGGGATCGAGCTCCTTGATCTTGGCGCAGACCTGCTCCATCTCTTCCCAGGTGGTGGGCACGGCGATGCCGTTGGCGTCGAAGAAGGTCTTGTCGTAGTAGAGCACCTCAGTGGACTTGGAGAAGGGCATGGTGTACATCAGGCCGTCGCCGTACTGGCGGCCTTCGTCATAGTAGCCCTCGATGAAGTCGGCCTTCTGCTCGTCGGTCAGGCCCAGGGTCTCGGTGGAGCCGTCGGCGCGGGTCACGGTCACGGCGCTGTCGATCAGCTCGTCCAGCGTCTGCACGGACTTGGCCAGGTTGTACAGCGCCACGTGGTCCGGATAGCAGTAGGCGATGTTGGGCTGGGAGCCGACGGAGATGTCGGCGATGATCTGATCGCGCACGTCGTCGTAGCTGCCCAGGCTGGTGTGCTCGATGTGGATGTTGGGATAGAGCTTGTTGAACTCGTCGATGTAGGTGGTCATGACCGCCTGAAGCGTGGTTCCCTGCTGGGTGTACAGGGCCAGCGTGACTTCGCTTCCGTCATAGCCTTCGGCAGGTACCTCGAAGCCGGCGGCAAAGGCCGTGCCGCACAGCAGGGTCAGAGCGAGGAGCATGGCGAGAATCTTTTTCATCTGAGTATCCCTTCCTTTTTTCTTTTTATTAACAGACCTTCCGGCCTATTAACCCTTGATGCCGCTGCGGCTGACGCCCGTCATGATGTACTTGCGCAAAAAGACGAACACCAGGAACAGCGGGGCGGAGACCAGCGCCACGGCCGCCATCTGCACGGGGTAGTTCACGTCGCCCGTGGTGTCGGTGAAGGCGCTGCGCAGGCCGTTTGTGATCAGCCGGTGCGCGTCGTCGTTGGCGACCAGCCTGGGCCAGATGTAGGAGTTCCACGCGCCCATCATCTTGAGGATGGTGATGGAGATCAGCGTGGGCAGGGACAGGGGCACCATGACCTTCCACAGGTATTTAAAGTCCCTGGCGCCGTCCACCTTGGCCGCCAGATACAGCTCGTTTGGGATCTGCAGGAAGCTCTGGCGCAGGAGGTAAATGTAGAACACGCTCACCAGGAAGGGCACGATCAGCACCGTGTAGGTGTTTTTCCAGCCGAAGGCGGTGACCGTGCCGTAGTTGGTGATGGTGAACAGCTCGCCGGGGATCATCATCGTGGCCAGCAGGAAGGCGAAGAGCAGCTCCTTGCCCCTGAACTCCAGCCGCGCGAAGGCGAAGGCGGTCAGTATGGTGATGACCAGGGAGAGCAGCGTGGACACCACGCCCACGATCATCGTGTTCATGAACAGCCGGCCCAGCTTGGCCGTGGTGAAGGCGGTGACGTAGTTGTTGAGCATCAGCACGCGCGGCCAGAAGGTGGGCACGCTCAGCCGGTACTCGTCCAGCGACTTGACCGAGGAAATCAGCATCCAGTAAAACGGGAACAGCACGATCGCGGCCATCAGAATCAGAAAGGCGTATACGCCCAGGTAAAACAGCGCCTTGCCCGCGCGCTGACGGACGAACTGGGCGCGAATCCGGCGTGCGCTTAGAACCTTCATATCGTTTGACATCGCCGCACCTCCTCAGTAATGCACGCGCTTCTTGCTGACCCACAGATTGACCAGGGTGACGGCAAGAATGATGGCGAACAGGATCAGCGCCGCGGCGCTCGCGCGTCCCTGGCTGTTGTTGCTCAGGGAGTCGTAGATGAAGCCGACCATGGTGTTCAGGCGGCCGCCGTCGTTGGGCGGGCCCATGGTTTCGCCGAAGATACCCACGATGCTGGTGTATTCCTTGAAGCCGCCGATGAAGCCGGTGATGACCACGTAGGCCAGCATGGGGGAGACCAGCGGCACGGTGATGCGGGTGAAGACGCGCCAGCGGGGCGTGCTGTCCACCTTGGCCGCCTCGTAGTACTGTTTGTTGATCGCCTGCAGCCCGCCCAGCAGGATCAGTATCTTGAACGGCAGCGCGTTCCAGACGATGTAGACGATCATGACGGCCATGTTGGCGGTGTAGCTGGAGCCGTAGTTGATCCAGTTGATCCGCGCGCCGCCGAAGAACTCGATGATGTTGTTGATGATGCCGGCGGTGACCACCAGCTCGTTTTCGGTGCCGTAGAAGCTGCCCACGATGTTGAACATCGCCGCGAACACCATGCCGATGGCGATCGAGTTGGTGACGTAGGGCAGGAAGAAGATGGTCTGCAGCGCCTTTTTCAGCGGCCTGATCGAGTTGAGCGCCACCGCGATGAGCAGCGCCAGGACGGTCGACAGCGGCACCGTCCACACGCACAGCAGCACGGTGTTCTTCAGGCAGCTCAGGAACTTCCTGTACCTGACCACCTTGACAAAGTTGCCGAACCCCAGACGGAAGGTCTCGCCGCCCGCGGCCTTGAGGCCGGAGTAGTTTTCAAGCAGCGACATGCGCACGGTGTTGACGATCGGCCACACGGTGAACACCATGAGGAGCGCCAGCGCCGGGGCCAGGTACAGCCAGGCTTTCCATTGCTTGCTGTTGACCATATCACATCACCTCGAACGGCACGCGCGCCTCGGTTTCCTGATCGAACAGGAACACCTTGCGCGGCTTGAGCGAGTAGCGGATGGTTTCCATATGCGCGCCGATGCCCAGGTCGGAGCCGACGATCGAGCGGATCGACGGGTTGAGCGAGGCGGGATGGGTGGAGACCACGCTCACGTCGCGGCCCATGACCTCCACGCCCGACAGCTTACAGATCATCGGGCCGTTTTCATCGGGCACGAAGCCCTCCGGACGGACGCCCGCGATGACCTCGCGGTCGGACACGCCCGGAACCTTCAGCACGCGCTGGCCGTCCAAATACAGGTATTGCTCCCTGACCTGTCCCGAAAACACGTTGATGGGCGGGGTGCCCAGGAACTTGGCTACGAACAGGTTGGCCGGGTCGTCGTACACGTCCTGCGGCCTGCCGGTCTGCTGCACCACGCCCTTTTTCATGACCACGATCAGGTCGGAGATGGACATGGCCTCCTCCTGGTCGTGGGTGACGAAGACGGTGGTGATGCCGGTCTCCTTCTGGATGCGGCGGATTTCCTCGCGGGTCTGCAGGCGAAGGCGCGCGTCCAGGTTGGACAGCGGCTCGTCCAGCAGCAGCACGCGGGGCATCTTGACCAGGGCGCGGGCGATGGCGACGCGCTGCTGCTGGCCGCCGGAGAGCTCGCTGGGCTTGCGGTCGAGCAGCTCTTCGATCTGCACCAGCTTCGCCGCGCTCTGCGCGCGCTCGAGCATCTGATCCTTGGTCAGCCTGTCCGCGCCGGTCAGGTTCTGCAGCGGGAACAGGATGTTCTGCAGCACCGTCATGTGCGGGTAGAGCGCGTAGTTCTGGAACACCAGGCCGATGCCGCGCTTCTCGGTGGACAGCTCTGTCACGTCGTCCTCACCGAAGAAGATTTTGCCCGAGGTGGGCTTCTGCAGGCCGCTGATCATGTACAGCGTGGTGCTCTTGCCGCAGCCCGACGGGCCGAGCAGGCCGATCAGCTTGCCGTCCGGGATCTCGAAGGAGAAGTCGCTGACCGCGACGACCTCCTCCCTGGACTTCCTGTTGCGGCTGGGGAAGATCTTGGTCAGGTTCTCGAGCACGATTTTCATGGGATACCCCTTTCTTTGGCGCGTCAGGAGCGCTCGGAGGCGACCTGCTGCGCGTGCTGTTGTTGCTTGAAGGCGATCAGTTCCTCGCGGCTGGCGAAGATCTTCTGGCTGGGGTAGTCGATCACCACCGTGCCCGCGAGCAGGTCGTGTACCGGCGTGTGCGCCCAGGTGGCCAGGAAGAGCGCGAGCTGCACCAGCGCCAGCCCGGCAAGCGCGAGCGTGCCGAAAAGGCCCAGGCTGCCAAAGTACAGCATGAGCAGAATCAGCGCGGGAACCATGAGTTCGATGGTGTATTTGCCCAGTATCGAGCGGATAAACAGCGTGACGGCGCTGATGCGCACGCCGTCCGCGCGCATGACGCCCAGGGAGAAGATGCGCTTACCCAGCGTCCGGCCGTCGTGAAGAAGCAGCGGAACGACGAATTCAATCAGCAGGCAGGCGAGCAGCAGGCTCATGGACAGGATCAGCACGGTCAGGCGCATGACCATTTCGTACGCGTAGACCGCCCGCTCGTCCTGACCCAGCGCCCTGTACGCCTCGTCCAGCCGCTTTTCGTCCGCCTCGGTCAGCGCGTCGCGGTCGGACAGCGACATGTGAAAGTCCACGCCGTACTGCTCGCCATAGGTCGTATAGGCCGCCTCGAGCGCGTCCACATGCCCGTCGTAGCCCAGGACGCCCGACAGGAGGAAGGCGAACAGCGTCGCCGCCACGCCTCCCAGTATGAAATCGAACAGGAAGGCGGAGATCCGCTTCCACATCCCGGCGCGCTGCAGACTGAACAAATCCGTTCGACTCCTTCCGACCCGCTGGCGGTTTTTCACGTCTATGCCTATTATAAGGTATTTCCGCGAAAAAAGCCAGTCCCTACAGAAAATAATGCCGCGCGCCGGGCGGGCGGACGGGTCTGCATGGCGGAGGAATGATTCCGTCATTTGAGGCGTAGATATGTCCTGGAAGGCGGAGGAATGCGCATGGGCGGATTTTGAAATGGCGGAGGCTGCGGGTGAAAATGCAGCCCCGCGCCTCGCGCGCGCCGGGCCTGCGGAATCGAATGGTAAATTTCATATTCCTGTGAAAAGTATCCAAGCAATCGCACCAAACGCCTCCGGACGGCTTGCCAAGCGCGGCGTCCTCTGGTATAATGTGCGGGAGAGGAGATAAATGCATGAACAGTATCAATAAAATGAACCCGGAGGTCGCCCGCAAGCTCCTGCAGGTGGGCGAGGTCTTCCGCATTCCCGGCCCCTTCTTTTCCTATGAGGAGATCAAGAAGGGCAACGTGAATCACACCTATCGCGTCAACTACATCCGCGACGACGGAACCGGCATGGCCAGCATCAAGTCGTACCTGGTGCAGCGGGTCAACACCTACGCCTTTCAGCGCCCGGTGGAGCTGATGCGCAACATCGACCGGGTGACCGAGCATATCCGCAAAAAGCGCCCGGACTCGAAGTGCCTGCACTTCCACCACACTGCCGAGGGCCTGAACTACCTGATGGACAAGGACGGCTTCTGGCGGCTGAGCAATTACCTGCCTTCGGTTACCTTCGACACCTGCGACGACCTGAATGTGGTGCGCCGCGCGGGCCAGGCGTTCGGCGACTTCCAGATGATGCTCTCCGATTTCGACGTGAATCAGCTGTACTACACCATCCCCGATTTCCACGACACCCGCAAGCGCTATGAGAAGTTCAAGGCGGACGTAGCGGCCGATCCGTGCGGGCGCGTCAGGGAGGTGCGGGAGGAGATCGACTGGCTGCTGTTGGTCGAGGACGAGGCCTGCCGCCTGACTGACCTGTACGCGGCGGGCGGGCTGCCCCTGCGCGTGACCCACAACGACACCAAGATCAACAACGTGCTCTTCGACGAGAAGACGCATGAGGCGCTGGTGGTTATCGACCTGGATACCGTCATGCCCGGCCTGGTCGGCCACGACTTCGGCGACGCCATCCGTTCGACCGCCAACTTTGTAGAGGAGGACTGCCCCGACGCGGCAAAGGCGGGCGTGAACCTGAATGTGTACTGGGCGTTCGCCGAGGGCTTCCTGAAGGAGACCGCCTCCACGCTGACCGAGGCCGAGGTGGCCACGCTGGGGCAGAGCTGCTTCGCGCTGGCCTGCGAGCTGGCGTCCCGTTTCCTGGACGACTACCTCATCGGAGACAAGTACTTCAAGACCCGCATGCCCGGCCACAATCTGCTGCGCACCCGCTGCCAGATCGCCCTGGCGAAGGACATGCGCCTGAAGATGGACGCGATGAACGCCATCGTGCGCGACTGCTGGGAGCGCTACAAAAAGTAATCACAGATGCAAAACGCCGTCTTCCGCAAACGCGGAGGGCGGCGCTTTTTACTGCCCGCGCAGGCGTGAGGGCGGTACGCCGAAGCGCTTTTTGAAGGCGCGGGAGAAGTAGTACACGTCGCAGTAGCCCAGCGCGAGGGCGGTTTCCGTGACGGTGAACAGGCCGCTTCGCAGCATTTCGGCGGCGCGTTCGGCGCGGAGACGGTCGCGGTATTCGAGTATGCTCAGGCCTGTGCGGGCATGAAACAGCGCGCGCAGGTACGACGGACTGACGCCGCAGGCCTGGGCGATTTCCTGTGCGGTGAAGGCGCGCGCGTAATTTTCGCGCAGGAAGGCCTCGGCGCGGGCACAGGGCTCGCAAGGCTCGTGCGGGGTGCGGGACGCGCCGATCCACTGGGCATACAGCTCGAACAGGCGCGCCTTACAGCGCATGTAGCGCTCGGGCGCGCGCTGCCTGAACAGCGCTTCACATTCCATCACGGCGCGCTGCTGCTCGCAGGACAGGTGAAGGACACCCCGCAGTGCGTCGATTTCCGGGCAGGTCTGGGTGAAGTCGAACGCACAGGTCACGTACTGCACGCCGCGCAGGTAGGTCAGGCGATAGCGGCCGCCCCGGCGAAGCGGGATCAGATCCCCCGGCTGCAGCTGCGCGCGGGACGCTTCGTCCTCATACAGCGCCTCGCCCGCGGTGAACAGCACAAAGCCGTCCCACTGCCGGGCGGGATTCGCAAACTGCTGACC
>CAKUFB010000075.1 GCA_934647145.1 uncultured Clostridia bacterium | reverse complement strand
CGCATATAGAAGCCCTTGGTCACGTCCTTGCGGCCGTCGCAGCTGCCGCCCGCCAGCTCGAGCTTCTCCAGCAGGTGGACGCGCTCGCCCTTCATCTGGCCGTCACGAACCAGGTAGAACGCCGCGGTAAGGCCGGCCAGACCGGTGCCAATGATATATGCCGATTTCTTATCAACGCCTTCCGGCTTTTCGGGACGCGCGAAGGATTCATAATTGCCAGCGGAATAATACATAACCAATACCTCCTGTGTTTCTTATGGCTCTTATTATACCCGTTTTCAGGCACTCTACAACGGACAGAATCGCCCATGTGCCGAAAATCCCGACACGCGGCGGCAGGTGCACAGAATTGCGACAAATCTGCCCAATTGTCCGGTCGGCAGGTCGGCAGGGCCGACGGCCAACTACTGCCGCCGGACAGAACACGAAACCAGCCGCCATAGATTGGAGCGGCTGATTTCTCCGGTTTTCCGGAATTCTCCGGAAAACTCCTGTCGGCATTGCCGACGCGGGCAGGCTGAGCCGATACCCGAAGCAATTTCGCATTGAGAATCCGATCTGGATATGCTACAATAGACGAGCGACAAATCAAGCAAACGAGGTGTGCCTGTGCGCAAGAAAAAAATTCTGATGCTGACCACCGGGGGCACGGTGGCCTCCGCCAGCAGCGAGGACGGTCTGTCTCCGCAGCTGCGCGGCGAGCAGCTCCTGTCCTTCTGCCCGGGAATCCTGGAGCAGGCGGACGTAACCATCGAGTCGGTGCTCTCGCTGGACTCGAGCAACATGCAGCCGGAGCACTGGACGCTGCTGGCCGAGCGCATCGTGGAGCGGCGGCGCGATTACGACGGCGTGGTCATCACCCACGGCACCGACACCATGGCCTATACCTCCTCCGCGCTGAGCTTCATGCTGCGCGGCATCCGCATTCCGGTCATACTGACCGGGTCGCAGAGCCCGATCGGCGAACCCGGCTCGGACGCGCCAAGGAACCTGCTTCAGGCCTTTTACACCGCCATGGACGCGCGGTTTGCGGGCGTGTACGTGGTGTTCTGCGGGCGGATTATCAAGGGCTGCCGGGCCAGCAAGGTGGACACGGTCTCCCTGGACGCCTTCCGCAGCATCAACGTGCCCGAGGCGGCGCTGTTCGCGGGCAAGCGCATCTGCGTGTATCACCTGGATCCCGCGCCCGCGGAGGAGGCCTTTCACCTGGGCGCGTGCCCCAAGGTGCTGCTGATGAAGCTGATTCCCGGCATGGATCCGCACATACTGGATTACGTGGCGCAGATGGACATCCGCGCGCTGGTGCTGGAGTGCTTCGGGTTCGGCGGCGTGCCCATCGCCATGCGCAGCCTGATCGGCAAGCTGCACATGCTGGAGATAAAGGGGATTATCTCGGTGGGCACCACCCAGTGCTCGGGCGGCTACTGCAACATGAGCACCTACGAGGTGGGGCGCAAGGCGCTGATGGAGGGCGTGATCTGCGCGGGCGACATGACCTACGAGGCCATCGTGGCCAAGCTGATGTGGCTGTGCAGCTTCGAAAGCGACACGCGCCGCATTCAGGAGCTGTTCCTGACCAACCTGTGCGGCGAACTGAGCGAGGAAACGCTGAACGAGGAGTGAACCGAATGAATTTCAACGCGCTGAACGAATACCTGAAGACGCTCGAGGGCGAGCTGGGACTGGCCGGATATGACTGCGCGGTCTATCTGGACGGCGGCGAGGTCTACCGCCGGATGGAGGGCTATGCCGACCGCGAGGCGAGCCGCCCCATCGCCCGGGACACGATCTACCGCATGTTCTCGATGACCAAGCCGATCACCTGCGCGGCCGCGCTGCAGCTCTATGAAAGGGGCAAGTTCCTGCTGACCGACCCGGTGAGTCGATACCTGCCCGAGTTTTCCGAGATGACCGTGCGCGAGGGGGACGCGCTTCGCCCCGCCGTGCGGCCGATCACCGTGCGCGACCTGTTCGCCATGTCGGCCGGGCTGACCTATGACCTGGACTCGCCCTCCATGCAGGCTATGATGCGCGAGACGGACATGCGGTATACCACCCGGCAGTTTGCGCAGGCGCTGGCGAAGGAGCCGCTGATCTACGAGCCGGGCGAGCGCTGGGCGTACTCGCTGGCTCACGACGTGCTGGGCGCGCTGATCGAGGAGCTGTCCGGCCTGTCGTTCGAGGCGTACCTGGAAAGGCACGTTTTCGCGCCGCTGGGCATGAAGGACGCGCACTTCTTCGTTCCGCAGGACAAGCTCGGCCGCGTGGCCTGCCGCTACCGCTGCGAACGCGGGAGGGCACCCGTGCGCGAGGCCTATGAAAACGTCTATCAGCGCTCCCCCAACTGCCGCTCGGGCGGCGCGGGGCTGAGCTGCACGCTGGACGACTACGCCCGGTTCGCCTGCGCCCTATGCCGGGGCGGCTGGTGCGAGCAGACACATACCCGCATCCTGGGCAGCGCCACCGTGCGCCTGATGCGGGAAAACCAGCTCTCCGACGCGCAGATGCGCGACTTTAACTGGACGCAGTACGCGGGCTACGGCTACGGCCTGGGCGTGCGCACGCTCGTCTCCCGCGCCGAAAGCGGCAGTCCGGGCGGCCTGGGCGAGTTCGGCTGGGGCGGCGCGGCGGGCACCTACGCGCTCATCGACCCGGAATATCGCCTGGTCATGCTCTTCGGCCAGCAGTCCTCTCCCAACTTTGAGGACGTAGTTCAGCCCCGTATCCGCAACATACTCTACCGCTGCCTGGAGGAGGTGTGACGATTGGAGTATGCGATTCGCGAGGAACGACTGACCGCCGAGGAATACATCGAGTTTCTGAAGCGCACCGACCTGGGCTCGCAGTACCCCAGGGAGCGGTTCAGGGAACGCATCGACACGCTGGTTCGCAGGACCTCGATCAGCCTCACGGCGCGGGACGCCGCGGGCGAGCTCGTCGGCGTGTGCTTCGGGATCACCGACTTCGCCTACTGGCTGTTCATCACCGACCTGGGCGTGGCGCGCGAGCATGTGGGGAAGGGAATCGGCAGGGCGCTGGTCAGGCGGCTGCATGAGCTGGCGGGCGGGGAAGACGACGTCATCATGTATACCTGCGCGAACGAAAGCGCCGTCCCGTTCTATGAGAAAATCGGCATGAAGCGGCCGGACGACGTGATGGTCTACAACCGCGCGCAGTGGACAGGCTTCACGGTCGAATAAGTACCGAGGAAGGAAGATGCGCCGAGATGCTTGAGTTTCAATATCGCGTCACAGAGGAGGAATATCTCCGCTTCAACCGGGACTGCGCGCTGCACTCCGGGAGCTGGCAAAGGGCAATAAGGAGCAGGCGCCTGAACCCCATTATTTACTCTGCCTGCCTTGTGCTGATCGCTGTGTTCAATGAGCTCTGGCTGATCGCCGCAATCGCCGCGTCCGCGGCCATTCCGGTCTGCCTCATTGCCTGGCTGAACGCGAAGAGCAGCTTTCTGCGCGGCTGTGATCAGGCGGTTCTGCGCATGCTTCAAAGCGGGTCGCGGCTCTATTCGCCAGACGGCACGCTGACCTTCACCGAGGAGCACATCCACGACGAAAACCCGGATCTGATCACCACCTGCCCGTACCATACGGTGGAAAGGCTGATACTCTGCCACGGCGCGGTCTACGTGTTCTTCAGCGACATACGGGCGTTTACCGTATATGAATCGATGTTCTCAGGCGACGAGGAGCGGCAGGCGCTGCTCGATTTCCTAAAGGAGAAGACGCAGAAGGCGGTCGAGGTGTGGGAATAGGGCGCTCACGGCGCGAAAACAGAAAGGCGAGGCATACAGCGCGCCCCGCTGCTGTCCCCCTCCCCTCACCGGTCTCCGCTATATATCGAAGATTTTACGGGCGTTCCGCGCCTACGCCGGGCATTTTGCTCTGCCCGAGTCGGCAATGCCGGCAGGAGTTTTCCGGGGAATCCCGGAAAACCGAAGAAACCAGCCGCTCTAATCTATGGCGGCTGGGTTCGTGTTCTGTCCGGCGGCAGCAGGTGGCTGTCGGCCCCGCCGACCGGCAGCAGGTGGCTCCGGGCACTGCCTGGCCAGCAACGCTGGCAGGAGTTTTCCGGGGAAGCCCGGAAAACCGAAGAAATCAGCCGCTCCAATCTATGGCGGCTGATTTCGTGTTCTGTCCCGCGGCAGCAGGTGGCTGTCGGCCCCGCCGACCGGCAGCAAGTGGCTCCGGGCACTGCCCGGCCGGCGCTAGCAGCTGGCTGTCGGCCCTGCCGGCCGGGCTCAGCCTGCCTGCGTCACGGTCAGGTTTTTGCCGTCGGAGGTGATCGTCACGTCGCCCAGGCGGGTCAGCAGCACGACCGCGCCGGCCTCCTCCAAAAGGTGCACAGTCTCCTCCTTCTCGGGGTCGTCATCCGAGCTGGTAATCACGGCGTAGCGCGGGCTCACCGCCCGGAAAAACGCGGCGTTGTTGTCGTGCCTTTTGCCGTGATGAGGCACCTTGAGCACGTCGTGTGCCAGGTCGCCCTCGGCCATCAGTTCGTCGATGCGCGCCTCCTCCGCGTCGCCCGCAAAGAGGAAGCGGGTCTCGCCGAAGCGCAGGCTCACGACCAGCGAGAAGTCGTTCTCCTCGTCCACGCCGTAGTCGTCCTCGTTGGCCACGTCGATCAGCAGGCGTGCCCCGCCCAAAGTCAGCTCGCAGTTCTCGCTCAGCGCAATCGGATTCACGCCCGCGTCCTGCGCCGCCTTCAGGTACTGCCGCATCTGCTTGGAGTCCTTGGGATAGTCGGGCTGGTAAATCGCGCCGACCGGCATCGATGAGAGCACGCTGTCCGCGCCGCCCACGTGGTCCTTGTCGAAGTGCGTAATCAGCAGCATATCCAGCGACTGCACGCCCACCGCGCGCAGCGCGTCCACCAGCGCCGCGCCGTCCTTGTCCAGGCCGGTATCGATCAGCAGCGCGTGCCCGCCCGTGCGCACCAGGATCGCGTCGGCCTTGCCCGCGTCGAAAAAGGTGACGGTAAGCGTCTCCTTCTCGCGCTCTCCCCGCGCGCAGCCGGGCAGCAACAGCAGGCACAGCGTCAGCAGCAGGCACAGCAGCCTGCCTCGTCTCGTATTCGTCATGCGGATTCACTCCTTTGTATCGGTCGATCAGCTCATCATCCGGGCGATTTCCAGGTCGGACAGGTCGGGGTGCAGCGCGCGGTTCACGCCGCCCGAGAGCATCAGCGCCGCCTGGTGCACCAGGTCGTCCACCTCGCGCGGGGTGACGATCATCTCGCCCATCGCCCCGCGCAGCAGCTCGTCGCTCATCCGGTCGAGCGCCTCGCCGTCCGCCTCGTCGCCCCGCGCGCCGCTGAGCAGCTCGAACGCGTCCCGCGCGATGGTCGCGGCGTAGATCACCATCGGCACGCCTAGCGCCAGCACCGGTACGCCCAGTGTTTCGACGGACAGCGCCATTCTCCGGTTCCCGACCCCGCTGCCCGGCTGAATGCCCGTATTGGTCAGCTGCACCGCGCAGCCTACCCGGGACACCGCCCGCGCCGAGAGCGAGTCCACCGCGACCACGGCGCAGGGCTGCACCGCCTGCACCACCGCGCGCACCATCTCCATCGTCTCGATGCCGGTCACGCCCAGCACCCCCGGCGCGAGGGCGCATACGCTGCGCATCCGGTCATCCACCCTGTCGGGCAGCTCGGAGAACAGGTGCCGCGTGACCAGCGTGTGATCCACCGTCAAAGGGCCCAGCGCGTCCGGCGTGACCATCCGGTTGCCCAGGCCGATCACCATCACCGGGCCTTTGCGCTCCTTGGGCAGCAACCTGCCCAATTCCTCTCCCAGAATATTGCTCATTGCCTGCCTCGCCTGCGGAATTTTTTGCTTGACACCCTCCGACTCCAGTGTGATATAATGTCCTATGGGTTTGTGGAGAAGCGCGGCACCCTCTTTCGTGGAGACGTTCACTTCCGTCACACGGACGCCGCCCGTTTCCCAGTTGGACAAGCGCACGCCGGGCAGAGACTTCTCATCCCGCCCGTCGAGCGATTCCATGGCCAGATCGGTACGAACCTGTTTCACTGCACTCACCTTCCACGTCGTTTCTGCGCTTATTATGTGAGAGGGCTGCCTTTTCATGCAATCCGCGCCCAGAAATTAACGTGTTTTCTCAGTTTGGGTCTTGCAATGAAACGCATGACGTGGTATCATATTGCTGTTAACTGTAAGGCTTGGAGGTGAATTGTCTTGCCGAATATCAAATCCGCTATGAAGCGCGTAAAGGTCACTGAGAAGAAAAACCTGCGCAACCGCATGATTAAGTCCGCTATGCGCACCAGCGTGAAGAAGTTCGACGCCGCCGTGACCGCCGGTCAGGCTGACGCCCAGCTGCTGAGCGCTACTTCCAGCGCTGTTGATAGGGCGGTCAGCAAGGGCGTAATGTCCAAGAACGCTGCCAACCGCAAGAAGGCCCGTATGGCCAAGGCCATGAATAAGGCCAACGCCTGACGAAACGAAGATCGCTCTCCGCACACCGCGGGGAGTGATTTTTTATTGTCTTTTTGCCCCGGACAGGCCGTTGTATATCTTTTATTCTACTTTTAACGCATCCGCTCTGTATGACTTTTCGGCCGCATGCTATAATCCAAGGCAAATTATTTCTGCGCAATGAGCAGTGGGCATATAAGGAAGTGACCGCAATGAACGAACAGACGCCCATGATTCGCATCACTGGGCTTAAAAAGGTTTACGGGAGCGGCGCAACCGCCGTCACTGCGCTGGACAATATCAACCTGACCGTGAACAAGGGCGACATCCACGGCATCATCGGCATGTCGGGCGCGGGCAAATCCACGCTGATCCGCTGTGTGAACCGCCTGGATACCCCCACCGAGGGCAGCATCGAGATCGACGGCCAGGACATCCTGAGCATGAACGCGCCCCAGCTGCGCGCCACGCGCCGCCGCGTGAGCATGATCTTCCAGCACTTCAACCTGATGATGCAGAAGACCGTGGCCCGGAACATCCGCTATCCGCTGGAAATCGCCGGCGTGCCGCGCGTCAAGGCGGACGCGCGCGTCAGGGAGCTGCTCGAAATCGTGGGTCTGTCCCACAAGGCGAACGCCTACCCCATCCAGCTCTCGGGCGGCCAGAAGCAGCGCATCGCCATCGCCCGCGCGCTGGCCTCCGACCCGGACGTGCTGCTCAGCGACGAGGCCACCTCGGCCCTCGACCCGATGACCACGCAGTCCATACTCGCCCTGCTTCAGGACATCAACCGCCGCCTGGGCATCACCATCGTCATCATCACCCACGAAATGGCGGTCATTCGCCAGATCTGCAACCGCGTGACCATCATCGACGGCGGCAAAATCGTCGAGGAAGGCACGGTGGACGAGGTCTTCACCCACACCCGAAGCGCCGCGGGCCGCCGCCTCTTCGGCGTGATCAAGGAGGACAACGACCAGGAAATCCACGAGGCCGTGCGCGTCGTGTTCGACGGCAGCACCTTCAACGACCCGGTGCTCTCCGACTTCATCATGAAAACCGGCATGCCGGTCAACATCCTGTCGGCCGACGTGCGCCGCCTGAACGGCAAGCCCTACGGCCAGATGCTGCTGGCCCTGCCGGAAAGCTACGCCGACCGGGAAAAGCTGATTCACGGCCTGCGCGAAATGGGCCTGACGGCTGAGGAGGTGCATTCCTGATGAGCGGAAGTCAACTCTGGACGCTGCTTGGCCAGGGCGTGTGGGACACGCTGTACATGACCATCCCCTCGACGATCTTCGCCTATATCCTGGGCCTGCCGCTGGGCGTGCTGCTGGTCATCACGAAAAAGGGCGGCATTAAGGAATCGACCACCTTCAACGCGGTGCTGGGCGCAATCATCAACTTCCTGCGCTCGATCCCGTTCATCATCCTGCTGGTCATGCTCTTCCCGGTGACGCGCATCGTCATGGGCACGGCCATCGGCACCCGCTCGGTCATCTTCCCGCTGGTGGTCAGCGCCTTCCCCTACGTGGCCCGCATGGTCGAAAGCTCGCTCGACGAGGTCGATCAGGGGCTGATTGAGGCGGCGCAGTCCATGGGCAGCACGTCGATGCAGATCATCTGCAAGGTGCTTCTGCCCGAGGCGCTCCCCTCGCTGATCAACGGCGCGACCATCTGCATGACCACCATATTGGCCTATACCGCCATGGCGGGCTCCGCGGGCGGCGACGGCCTGGGCAAGCTGGCCATCTCCTACGGCCTGAACCGCCGCGACTACACGGTGATGTACACCTCGTCGATCGCGCTGGTCATCATCGTGCAGATCATTCAGGTGATCGGCAACGCGCTCACCCGCCTGTCCGACCACAAGCGGCGCTGAACAGCCCCCGTTGCAACACAGGGCCTACGTTTCATTTGCAAGAAAGCTCTGGTTGCTTGTCATAGATACCCAATTTTGGAAGGAGGAACACCCCATGAAAAAACTGCTGACCCTCGCACTTGTCCTCTGCCTGCTCGTATCTCTGATGAGCACCGCCTGCGCCGAAGAAAAGACCAGGATCGTCATCGGCGCGACCCCCTCTCCGCACCAGGAAATTCTGGAGCAGATCGTCGACGACATGGCCGCCCTCGGTTATGAGCTGGAGATCATCACCTTCACCGAGTATCCGCTGCCCAACCCCGCGCTCAGCAGCGGCGAGCTGGACGCCAACTACTTCCAGCACATCCCCTACCTGGCCGACTACAACAAGGATCTGCCCGAGGACAAGCAGCTGGTCGCCGCCATCCCCGTGCACTATGAGCCCTACTGCATCTACGCCGGCAAGACCGCTTCCATCGACGAGCTCAAGGAAGGCGCCACCATCGCCGTCACCAACGACCCGGCCAACGAGACCCGCGCCCTGCTGCTGCTGCAGGAGGCCGGCATCATCAAGCTGCCCGAGGACGCGACCGTGAACTCCTCCCTGACCGCCTTCGACGTGGTCGAGAATCCCCTGAAGATCAACCTGCTCGAGATCGACGCCAGCCAGCTGCCCTCCACCCTGCAGGATGTGGACATGGCCGTCATCAACGGCAACTTCGCCCTGGACGCCGGTCTGAGCCCCGCCAAGGACGCCATCTTCATGGAGGCCGCCGACTCCGAGGCCGGCGAGGTCTACACCAACTACGTCGTCGTCCGTCCCGAGGACAAGGACGCCGCGTGGGTCGAGGCGCTGCGCTCCTGCCTGCAGTCCCAGAAGATCTACGACTTCATCCTGAACAACGAGGACTACAAGGGCGGCGTCATCCCCGCCTTCACCGTCGACGAAAAGGCGGAATAATTCCCGCGCATCACAAAGGCCCGGCCGCAAAGCCGGGCTTTTTCGCTATCCATCATGCTGGATGGCAGGCTCAGCCTGCCCGAGTCGGCAGTTGTCTGCACAGCCGCCCCCGGCTGCGGCCGCCAAAGGGACCAGGGGAGCTTGCGATTGCTCCCCTAGGCCCCCTTGGATCTCCTTTACCCCTCCAAACGCGGTCCCGTGGGTACGTTCTGAGGAGAATACGTTCCAACCAGGCCAGCTTTTGGCAAGTGCATGGAGACTGAGTGATTCCAACTAAACCACGAGTTTAGTAGAATAGCCGTACCTCAGACGCAATGTGAGTAAAGCGCCGAAAGGCGCTTTCGCGAGGCAGGCAGGATGGCGGCGAGGGGTGGTAACCTCAAGTAACGCGCCCGTCGCCCTTGTGGGGCAATGCCCGGCGGAGTACCTCGAAGCTCCATCTATGGCCGAAGGGTAGTTTGGCCCACGCGGCAGCCCGAGTCGGCAGCGCCGGTAAAAGTTTTCCGGAGAATTCCGGAAAACCGAAGAAATTGGGGACTCCAATCTATGGTCCCCAATTTCGTGTGCTATCCCGCGGCAGCAAGTACATGCAGGCTCAGCCTGCCCGAGTCGGCAGCGCCGACATATGATTTCCAGAAAATTTCTGGAAATCCGCAGACCTTGGCCGCTCTAATCTATGGCGGCCAATGGTCGTCGCCAGAACCCGCGGCAGCAACCGCGTGCAGGCTCAGCCTGCCCCGACCTATTCCCACTCGAGCGGGGAGCGGACAGAGGCGGTCACGTCGTAGACCACGCGGTCGACGCCGGGTGCCTCGGCGAGTATGCGTTCGCTGACGCGCTCGAGCAGGTCGTAGGGCAGACGGTAGACGGCGTAGCTGCCCCCGGCCTGACTGGCGGCGCGCAGGGCCACCGTGTAGCGGC
>CAKUFB010000074.1 GCA_934647145.1 uncultured Clostridia bacterium | reverse complement strand
AAACGTCAAAGGTGAATCTTGCCTGTGATGTAAATGAGACGGGATATAGCCGCGCCCGTCATACATAGCGCCTCCGAGGACGAACCCCGGAGGCGTTGTACTGTTCCCGGATTGCTTTTTCAGGAGAACCTTGCCGCGCGCGGATCAGCCCGGCGGCGCGCTCCCCCATCTGCTCGAACGGGCGTTTTCGTGAACGGCACGGAAGGCTCTTTTTTTATTCCTTCACGCTGCCGCGCACGATGCCCTTGACAAAGTACTTCTGCACAAAGGGATAGACGCAGAGTATCGGCACCATGGCGATGAAGATCTTGGCCGTGTCCGCGCCCGTGGTCGCGACCAGGTTCGCCAGATCCTCCGCGTCGGACAGCTGATCCATGTTCACCTCGACGATCAGGGTTCGCAGGTAGGTCTGCAGCGGAAAGTTCGCGTTGTTGTTGATGTAGAGCATGCCGTCGAACCAGGCATTCCAGTTGCCCACCGCGACGAACAGACACAGCGTCGCCAGCGAGGGCGCGCACAGCGGCAGAATGATCTGGAACAGTATGCGCCAGTGGTTCGCGCCGTCCAGCGCGGCGGATTCGCTCAGGCCCTCGGGCAGCGTCTTCATGTAGTTCTGCAGCAGCACGACGTTGAACACGGGCACCGCCCCCGGCAGGATCAGCGCCCAGATGCTGTCGATCAGGCCGGTGGCGTGAACCACGATATAGGTGGGAATCATGCCGCCGCCGAAAATCATCGTGAACAGATACAGCCAGGCGTAAAACTGGCGCGCGCCGAACCTGTACCGGCTGATGGACAGCGGATAGGCCGCCAGCACGGTCATCAGCATCTGCACGAGCAGCGCCAGCGCCGTGCGCTTGACGGAAATCCAGAACGCGCTGAAGAACTGGGCGTCCTTCATGACGTACTCGTAATTGTCGAACGTAAACTCGACCGGCCAGAGTGAGACCCTGCCGCCCATGATCGCCGCCTTGCTGCTCAGCGAGGTGGCCAGCACGTGCCAGACGGGCAGCAGGCACATCAGACCCACCAGTATGCAGAATACGTAGTTGAAAACGACATAGGCCTTCCTCTGCGCGGATATCTTCATGTGCATACTCTCAACCTCCTCAGAAGATACGGTAGCCCGTCGTGACGTAGGCGATGCGATAGGACGTGACAATCAGCACGCAGGAAATCGCGGACTTGAACAGCCCGGCGGCCGCGGACATGCTGTACTGCGCGTTGTTGAACGCCAGGCGGTACACAAAGGTGTCGATAATGTCGCCGGTCTCGTAGACGACGGGAGAATAGAGGTTGAAAATCTGCTCGAAGCCCGCATCCAGCACGCGGCCCAGCGCCAGCGCGGTCATCAGCACGACGGTCGGCAGGATGCCCGGGATGGTGATGTGCCAAACCTCCTGCCAGTGATTCGCGCCGTCCACCTGCGCCGCCTCGTACAGCGAGGTGTTTACGCCCGCGATGGCCGCCAGGTAGATCACCGTGCCGTATCCGAACTCCTTCCAGATATCCGTGATCAGCAGCAGCGGCCGGAACGCCTTTTTGTCGGCCAGCAGAATCACCGGGGGCTTGCCGAGCAGCGCCATAAACTGATTGAGCAGGCCCGTCTGGGAGCAGATCCGCACGATGATGCCGGCCATCAGAACCCAGGAGATAAAATGCGGCATATAGACGACGGTCTGCAGCGTTTTCTTCACCTTGGCGCTGCCCATTTCGTTGAGCATCAGGGAAAAGCTGACCGGCACGACGATATTCAGGACAATCTTCCCCACCGCGATCACAACCGTATTGCGAATGGCGCTCGTGAAGCCCGGCATCCGGAACAGCGTCGCGAAATTCCTGAGCCCCACCCACTCGGAGCCCAGCACGCCCTTGGCGGGCTTGTACTTTTCAAAGGCCATCAGCACGCCGAACATGGGGATGTACTTGTAGACGATCAAAAAAGCCAGCGGCGCGAGCATCATCAGATGCAGCGGATAATCGCGCAGGAAGGCGCGGCGCAGCCGGGCGGACAGCGGACGTGAAGCGGGATGATTCATGCGGATGACCTCCTAACAGATTGCTCTGTCCCTCGTGGAAAGCTCTGCCGTGCCCCCGTTTCCGGCGACACGGCAGGACGTTGCGTTTGCGCGGAGGCGAGGGCCTAGCGGCCGCTGGCCTCGTTGACCTCCTCCTGAATGGCGGCGCCGCCGTTGCTCAGCCAGGCCTCGCAGGCCGCGTCGAAGACGGAGATGTCCGCGCCCATGATGACGTCGATCATCGCGGAATTGAGCTGGTCGTTGATGACGTCGCCCATCAGCTCCTGCGTCTCGGTGGGCAGGCCGAGGTAGGCGTTGGACAGCTGCAGGCCGGCCATGTACGCGTCGTAGAGCTTGCTATAGACGCCGTCCACGCCGTAGGTCAGCTTATACCAGGTCGTGCCTTCGCCCGCAACCGACGCAAGATACTTTTCGTAGCGGGCGCTGTTGGTGGGATCGGTCCAGTTGAAGCCGCTGCCGTCGGTAACGCCCTGCTGATACGCTACCGCGATTTCATGGGCGTTGAGAATGTCGGTCAGCGCGCTGCGGGGCATGTCGCCGAAGGGCAGGTACTTAAACCACATGTGGCCGGTTGCGTCCACGCCGTACTTCTCATACTCGTCGGTGGTCAGCTGATAGGACAGGTTCAGCATCTTCATGACCGCCTCGGGGTGCTCGCTGTTCGCGCTGACGAAGACCCTGCCCACGGTCGGCGCGTTGGTCTGGAAGAGGATGTCGCCGCCGTCCCGGCCGAAGATCACATGTGAGACCACGTTGGCCTCGGGATCGTTGTCATACAGCGCCTGGATGGAGGTGGTGGTGTTCCAGGAGGTCGCGAAGAAGATTCCGCACTTACCGCCCGCGATGTACTCCTTGGAGAGGTCGGCGGTGGTCACGGCGAAGTCCTGATTGATCAGGCCGTCCGCGTACAGCTTCTGCAGCTCCAGCAGCGCGTCGCGCATTTCGGGCTGAACGTTGCTGAACTCGAGCCTGCCGTCCTTCTCCAGCCAGTAATCCCTGAAGGCGCCGAACATGTTCATGAGGCCGTCCAGCTTGCCGTCCGAGGTATTCCAGCTGAACATCAGGCCCTGCGTGCCCTCGCCGCCCAGCTTCGCCTCCTTAAAGGCTTTGGCCACGCTGACAATTTCCTCATAATTGGTGGGATAGCTCAGGCCCAGCCTGTCCAGCCAGTCCTGACGGACGAACAGCATGGTCGCGCCCATGTAGCCCTTGTTGGGGAAGGGCAGGCCCATCAGTCTGCCGCCGTAGGTCATCTGGGAGAGCAGCGAGTCGTTCAGCAGCGCCTTGTACTCTTCGGTGGCGTACTGCGCGTAGAGGTCGGTGCAGTCTGCCATCAGATCCGCGTCCAGCAGCAGCTTGTAGATGCTGCCGTCCACACGGGCGAAATCCGGAACCATGGAGGTGGCGATCGCGGCCGACCACTTGCTCATGTCGGCGCTGCCGTCGGTGGCGACCCAGTCGTACTTCAGGTCGATGTTCAGCTCGTTCCTGAACGTGTCCGTCCACAGGTTTTCCTGATAGCTCTTCTTGCTGGGATCGTTCGCGTCAAAGACGGCGGTTTCCGTCATGGTGCGGGCGGTGGTGACGGTGATGGGCTGCTCGTAGGCGGTCAGGCCGTCGCCCTCCGCCAGCGCGAGGCACGAAACCATCGCAAGTATGAGCAGCAGGCAGGTCAGTTTTTTCATGGGTTAAATCTCCTTTCGTTTTTGTACTTTAAGTATAGAGCGCCGCGCGCGGTTCTGTCAATTTCATATTCTGACTTAAACGCCGTTCTAACTTTCACTTTTCAGACTTCTTTTTTTCATTTTCGCAGGTCGGATTTCACTTTTCATACTTTCTTCGGCGCTTTTCAACAAATTTTATCGAATTGCCCACAAGCGTTTGATTTTTCGCGTGCAAATCGGTATAATGTACTCATAGGAATCATCGCGCCTGGTGCAATCGGGGGAGGAAGGGTTTTGAAAGAGCGCAATCTGTTCTCCATGCTCATCGTCGTCGCGCTGTGCATGCTCCTTCCCCTGATCATCTGCGGCGCGTCCGTGCTCCACTACAGCACGCAGGTCAATCGAAGGAACGTCCGGCGCAACGCGGAGCTGGCCGTGGAGATGCTCGCCGAGAGCGTCGCGGACATCTTGGAAAACACGCAGAGCATGCTGATGAACTACACGCTCGAGCGGAATTCCCCGATCATGTACTATTCAAGCACCGGCGCGAACATGAGCAGCGCCGAATACTACAGCTCCCAGCGGGACATCCTGACCCGCTTTCAGAACGCCATGAACGGCACGTCCTGCCTCAGGGAGCTGGCCATGATCCACCTTCGCCTGCAGACGGTGCTTTCCACCGCCAGCGGCGTGCGCGAGCCCTGGCTCGTCTCCCAGGAGGCGCTGCTTCGCGCGCTGTCGGCCTCGGACGCGCTGCTGTTCCGGGTGGAGGATCACCTGTTTGTCATACAGAAATACCCCTATTCCTCGGCCAACCGGCGGCCCGAGTTCCTGCTGATCGCCGAGTTCTCCGAGGAATACCTGCGGTCGCTGCTCGCCTCCGGAGCCTACCCGGGCGCGCCCGCCATGCTCCAGGCGGGCGGCCAGACGCTCTGCTCCACCCACCCCGACGCGCAGATCGAAAGGGTTTCCGAGAATATCTACCGGGTGAACGGCGAGAAATGCGTACTGTATCAGGCGGAATGCGCGCAGACCGGCGTCTCGGCGCTGAAGTACCTCCCCTATGCGCAGACCTTCGGCGTGAGCGACAGGATCGCGGCGTTCGTGCTGGTCTACCTGCTCATCGGCGTGCCCGCGTACACGGTCTACGTGCTCTATGTGCGCCGCAGCGTGCATCGCCCGATTGTGGAGCTGCAGCGCGCCTTCGGGCAGATCAGTCAGGGCAATCTGAACGTGCGCCTGCAGGAGCGCCAGGCCATTTCCGATTTTTCGCAGCTCAACGCCGCCTTCAACAGCATGGCGCAGCAGCTCAAAAATGTCAAACAGAGCGAAATGCGGGCCAGGCAGTTCAGCGCGGAAATGGAGCTGAAGCACCTGCAGTCGCAGATCAATCCGCATTTTCTGTACAATGCCTTCTACGCGCTGAAATACCAGATCCAGTCGGGCTGTCTGAGCAACGCCGAACAGATGGCGGAGTATATGGGCGGCTTTTTCCGCTACATCACGCGCACCGCCAGAACCCAGGTGCCGCTTTCCGAGGAGTACGCCCATGCGCTGTGCTATCTCAATATTCAGAAGCTGCGCTTCGGACAGGCGCTTCAGCTGGAGACCCGCCCGCCTGAAGGCCCGGACGGCGAAATTCTGGTGCCGCGCCTGATTCTGCAGCCGCTGATTGAAAACGTCTTCCAGCACGGGCGCAATACCCGGGAAAACGAGCCGACCGTCGTGCGGCTGTACTTTGAGCGCAGGGGCGAAACGCTGTACTGCTTTGTCTGCGACAACGGAAATACCCTTTCGGGCGAAACGCTGAGGAAAATGCAGGCTCAGCTCGCGCTGCACGACATTCGCGAGGAAACGACCGGCATGGTCAACATCCACCGAAGGCTCCATCTGTTCTTCGGCGGAAGGTCGGGCATGACGCTTTGGCGCAACGAAATGGGCGGTCTGAGCGTGCAGCTGACCCTCTGCGCGCCGCGTACAAGGGAAAAGAAGGAGAGTGGCTGATGGATTATTTGCGGATTCTGCTGGTTGACGACGAGCCATTCGTCATGGAAAGCGTGGCCAGCCTGCTGGAAGAGCGCTCCGGCTATCAGCTCAGCGTGCATCACGCGGTTTCCGCGCCCGCCGCGCTGCGCATCCTCTCCCAGGAGCGCATCGACGTCATGATCTGCGACATCAACATGCCCGGCGTCAACGGGCTGCAGCTCTCGCAGATCGCCCACGCGCAGTGGCCCCTCTGCCAGATCATCATCTTTACCGCGTACGCCAACTTCGAATTCGCGCAGGAAGCGCTGCGCGCCGGCGTCAGCGACTACGTCACCAAGTCGGACGGCGACGAGGTCATGCTGACCGCCTTTCACCACTGCGTGCAGAAAATGAAAAGCGAGCTGGCTCGCCTCGACCTGTTCCGCAGGATCTCGCCCGAGCGGGAGGCCCTCGATTCCCCGCTCCTTGAAAACGCGCTGCGCTCCGTGCTCGGCGGCGGAATTTCCCCGGAGACGCGCCGGCAGCTGCTGCAGTCCATGCGCTATCGCATCGACGACGAGGACTACCGCCTGATCCTGGGACGCGCGGACGGCGGCTTGCTGACGGAGGAATGCTGTCAGAGCCTGCGCAGCGCCGCCCAGTCCCTTGTGCGGCCGAAATGCGTCGCCTGTCACATGCTCAGGCTGCCTCAGAGCGTGGCCTGGCTGATACAGCCTTGCCCCGAAACCTCTGTGAACTGCCTGAGCAGCACGTTTGAGCTGCTGGGACAGCACCTGCACGACGCGGAACAGGTCGTGCTGCACTTTTTCATCAGCCCGGCCATACACAACGCCGCCGATCTGGCCAGGCAGGCGCAGGCGCTGGGCGATCTGGCCCGGAAAATGGACGGGGACGCGAACATGCTGGTCTACGTGCTGGACGCGCGGCGGGACGCGGATGACGCGCGGCCGAAAAGCCAGATCGTGCGCCAGATTGACCAGTGCATTTCAGACGGCATCGCAAGCGGCGTCACGCTCTCCTCCATTTCGCACGATCTGGGCTATAATCCCTCCTATCTCTCCAGGCTGTATCTTTCCGAAACCAGCCGCCGCATCAGCGACGTGATTTCAGAGCGGAGACTGGCCGCCGTCGAGCAGCTGATGCGCAACCAGGCGCTCTCCCTGCAGGACGTCGCGCAGCAGGTCGGCTTCGAAACCCAGTCCTATTTCTGCCGCTTCATTCGCCGGATTACCCGGCTGACGCCCGTGCAAATGCGCGCGCAGATACTGGCCGGGAAGTCCTTCCTGAAGCAGTAGACAAACGGATTCCCCCGAGGCAGACCCCCGGGGGAATTCTTCATGGGCAGATCAGCCGCTCCGGTGCCGCAGCACGGCGCAGCGGGCGTACTCGACGACCGGCGGCTCTTCGCCGCGAATCTGGGCGAGCAGCACCTCGGCGGCGCGCTCCCCCATCTGCTCGAACGGGAACTGGGTGGTGGTCAAGGGCGGGTAGAGGTACTCGGAGTAGTTCTCGGTGTTGCCCGCGACGACCGGGAAGTCCTCGGGCACGCGATAGCCCTGTTCAAGCGCAAGGTGCAGCACCCGGCGGGCGGTGTCGCTCTTGTTGGCGATGACGGCGCGAAAACCGGGCATGCGCTCGGCGATCCGCGCGTCCGGGCAGACGTCCGGCTCAAGGCCCAGCGCGCGCATGGTCTCGGTATAGCCGCGCAGGCGCTCGGTGAGCTCGGGGCCGTCCGACGCGCCGTCCGGCTCGGGCGCGACGTAGGTGATCTGGCGATAGCCCTGATCGGCCAGGTAGCGAACCAGCGCCTCGATGGCGTTATAGAAGTCGAAGCAGAGGTAGTTTACGTCCGGCAGGCGCGACTGGCCGTGGATGATGACGCAGGGTATGCCCGCCTCGCGCATGGCGCGCACGTCGGCCTCCTCCTCGCAAAGGCGGTTGCCGCTGGGCGGGGCGACGTAGATCACGCCGTCCATGCGCCCGTTCTGGTAGTACTCAAGCTGCGCGCCCTGCGGACAGAGCAGCACCGCGTAGTTTTCCCGTGCGGCGCGGGCGACGATGCCTTCAAGGAGCTTGACGAACACCCGCTCGCCCATCGACCAGTAGGTCACCACGCCCAGCGTATGCGCCTGGCGCGCGCGCATGCTGCGGGCGATGCTGCTGGGCACGTAGGCAAGCGCCTGCGCGGCCTGACGCACCCGCTCGACGGTTTCCGGGGCGTATTTTTTCTTGTCGGAGCCGTTGAGGATGTAGGACACCGCCGAGATGCTCACCCCGGCGCGCTGGGCGACGTCCCGGATCGTCGGCCGCTTCATGGCAGGTCGTCCTGCCACAGCGCGCCGCTGGCGTCGGAGGGCATGCGCAGGTCGCCGCGCGGCGAGAGCGTAACCGAGCCGACCTTGGGGCCGTCGGGCAGGCAGCTGCGCTTGAACTGCTGGCTGAAGAAGCGGCGGCAGAACACCCTGAGCCAGGAAAGGATGGTCGCCTCGTCGTAGCGGTCGCCCAGGGCGCGCACGGCCAGGCGAAGCACCTTCTTCGGCGGGCAGGCGCGGCGCAGCAGGTAGTACAGGAAGAAGTCGTGCAGCTCATACGGCCCGACCAGATCCTCGGTCTTCTGGGAGATGTCGCCGTCCACCGGGGGCAGAAGCTCCGGACTGACCGGGGTGTCCAGTATGTCGAGCAGCACACTCCGCAGCTCCTCGTCGCCGGCGTGGTCGGCCTCATAGCGCACCAGATAGCGAATCAGCGTCTTGGGGATGGAGCAGTTCACGCCGTACATGGACATGTGGTCGCCGTTGTAGGTCGCCCAGCCCAGCGCCAGCTCGCTCAGGTCGCCCGTGCCGATGACGATGCCGCCCTCCTTGTTGGCGACGTCCATCAGCACCTGCGTGCGCTCGCGCGCCTGGCCGTTTTCATAGGTCACGTCGTGCACGCGCTCGTCCTGGCCGATGTCCCGGAAGTGTACGCGCACCGCGTCGGCGATGGGTATCTCGAGAAAGTCCATGCCCAGGCTGCGCGCCAGAATCTCCGCGTTGGAGCGGGTGCGCCTGGTCGTGCCGAAGCAGGGCATCGTGACCGCCTTGACGCCGGCGGGGTCGAGCGACAGCGCGCGGAAGGCGCGGGCAGCCACCAGCAGCGCGAGCGTCGAGTCCAGCCCGCCCGACACGCCGATCACCGCGCATTTGCCGTGGATGTGGCGCAGGCGCTGCATGAGGCCCTGCGTCTGGATGGACAGGATTTCCTCGCAGCGGCGGTCGCGCGCGGCCGGGTCGCCCGGCACAAACGGCGTGGGACTCAGGCGACGGGTGAGCTCTGTCTGCTCCATTTTCAGCGAGAAGGGCACGCGCGTGTAGCCCTCCTGCCGCCTGCCGAAGCTGCTCATGCGGCGGCGCTCGGCCTCAAGGTACTGGCAGTCGATCTCGGAGATCAAAAGGCCGGTCGAAAAGCGCTCGGACTCGGCCAGCAGCGCGCCGTTTTCGCAGATCAGGTTGTGCCCGGCGTACACCATGTCCTGACTGGACTCGCCCTGACCGGCGTTGGCGTAGATGTAGCCGCAGATCAGCCGCGCCGACTGCATCGACACCAGGCTCCTGCGGTAGTCGCCCTTGCCCACGTTCTCGTCGCTGGCCGACAGGTTGACGATCAGGTTCGCGCCCGCCAGCGCGTGCTCGATCGAGGGCGACTGCGGCACCCACAGATCCTCGCACAGCTCGGCCGCCACACGAAGGGGCAGCTGCTCGCACTCGAAAAGAAGGCGATTGCCAAAGGGCACGTCCTCGCCCAGCAGGCGCACGGTGCGCATCGTCTCCTCGCCCGGCTCAAAGTGGCGCAGCTCATAGTATACCGAATAATTCGGGATGTTGCGCTTGGTGGTCACGCCCAGTATGCGCCCGCCCTTCACCGCCGCGGCGCAGTTGTACAGCCGCCCGCAGTCGGCGATCGGCAAGCCCACAAACGTGAGAACATCCATCCCCTCGCTGGCGCGTTTGATCGCCGCAAGGCCGCTCAGCGCCCCGGCAAGCAGCGTGTCCTGCAAAAACAGGTCGGCCGCCGTGTAGCCGGTCACGCACAATTCGGGCAGCGCCAGCACCTTGACGCGCTTTTCCTCCGCCTCGCGCATCAGCGCAATGATGTTTTCCGTATTACAGGCGCAGTCCGCCACCCGCACCTTCGGCGTTCCGGCGGCCACGCGCACAAATCCATCCTTCATATCGCTCATTCCTTCCAGGTCAGTCTCCGTCTATTATACCGCATCCCGCGAAAGAAAACAAACGCTTCCCGGTTAAAGTGAATCCGCGCCGCGCCCGAATTCAGGGGATTCTGCGCCGCGTCCCATTCGGGGAGGTGTATCGG
The DNA here is from genome assembly GCA_934647145.1 of uncultured Clostridia bacterium. Lineage (GTDB taxonomy): Bacteria > Bacillota > Clostridia > Christensenellales > Aristaeellaceae > CAKUFI01. Next base: position 222 of record CAKUFB010000074.1, on the reverse strand, counting down.
ATTCCGTGCTTTCCTCCCGCGCTTCATTCGGGGTTGTGCATCGCTCACAGTTATTTCGTTATGTGGATCAATGTGCTTTTCGGGAGAAACGCAGCGCATCGAATTCCGGGCACCCCTCCCACGCTTCATTCGGGGTTGCGCATCACTCATAGTATTTTCGTTATGCGGATCAATGTGCTTTTCGGGAGAGCTCGAGAGGGGCTTTTCTCAGAAAAGCCGCCT
>CAKUFB010000073.1 GCA_934647145.1 uncultured Clostridia bacterium | reverse complement strand
CCGATTCTGGCGACGAAATCAACCGCCATAAATTGGAGCGGTTGATTTCTGCGAATCCGCAGGATTCCCTGCGGATTATGAGGCGGCGCTGCCGCCCCGGCCGGCTGGGGGAGGCTCCGCTTCGCTTCGCGCTCCCCCAGACCCCCACCGAAGTTTGTCCGGCAGGCTGAGCCTGCACCCACTTGCTGCCGCCGGGCAGGCTGAGCCTGCACCCACCTGCTGCCGCGCATCCTCACACGAATCCGGGAAGCATAGATTAGACTTCCCGGATTCTTCGCGGTCGGAAAACTCGAGGTTGCCGCCCCGCAAGAGCAACGACCGGTCGGCGGCGCCCGGTGGAACGCAAAGCGCAAAGGACGCGCTAAGAATTCAATGCGGCCGTCCGCGCGCCGCCTGAACACAGAAGGCGCAAACTTGCCCGAATCCGTTCGTTTTTGGCGCTTTACAGAAACAACATGGCATGATATAATAGAAGCTGTATGATTGCGGCCGATAAACTGCGCCGCGCAAGCTGAAAGGAATGATGGACGCATGCTGGATAACTTCCGTGAAGAGGTGGCGGCCAAGAGAAACCGCACGCTGAGCAACCTGATGTACGGCCTGGCCTGGGTGGCGATGATCCTGTCCGCGCTGGTGGCGATGATGTTCTTTTCCTCGGTGACCTCGGGCAATTTTCAGGTGCTGCCCATCGTGAGCTTCCTGGTGTTCGGCGGCATCGCGGTGCTGATCTGGTTTAAGAAGGACAACCTGCGCATCGAGTACGACTATACCTTTACCAACGGCGATCTGGACGTGGGCAAGGTGTTCGGCAACGCCCGCCGCAAGCTCATGACCAGCCTGTCCATGAAGAACGTCGAGGCCTGCGGCCCGGTCACCGACCCGAGCTTCCAGCGCTACATCACCATGCGCGACGTGAAAAAGCACAACTGGTTCGTCAACCGCGAGGCCGAGCTGTACTACTTCTACTTCGTCAAGAACAGCGTCAAGCACATCATCGTGCTGGAAACCTCCCGCGAGATGATCGACATGCTGCGCCCGTACCTGAACTACGGCGTGTGGAACGAAAAAGCGTAACCGAAAAGAGGAAAAAGGCTTTGCAGGCATACCTGGACAACAGCGCCACGACCCAGCCCACGCAGGGCGTGATCGAGGCGATGGAGAGATGTATGAGGGAGGGTTTTTACAACCCTTCTTCGCTGTATACGCCGGCGATGAAGTCCGAGCAGGCGATGAAGGAGTGCCGCGAGCGCATCCTTCGCGCGCTGGGAACGAGCGGACAGGGGAGCATCCTGTTCACCTCGGGCGGTACGGAGAGCAACAACCTGGCGATTATCGGCGCGGTGGGCGCGATGCACGGCGCGCGGCACGTGATGTGCTCGGCGGTGGAGCATCCGTCGGTCAAAGAGAGCTTCGAGGCGCTCCGGGCCGGGGGACACCGCGTGACCTTCATCCCGGTGGACGGCGCGGGGCAGCTTGACTGGGCGGCGCTCGAACAGGCTATAAAGGACGACCCGCCCTCACTCATCAGCTGCATGCAGGTCAACAACGAGACCGGCGCGATGCTGGACGTCGACCGGCTGCACGACACGCTCGCGCGCCTGGCGCCCGAGTGCCTGATTCACGTGGACGGGGTGCAGGGCTTCCTGCGCGCGCCGTTCGACGCGAAAAAGGTTCACCTGTACACCCTGAGCGGGCATAAGCTGCACGGGCCGAAGGGAATCGGCGCGCTGTACGTGAAAAGGGGCGTGCGCCTGATCCCGCGGCAGATCGGCGGCGGGCAGGAGGGCGGACTGCGCAGCGGCACCGAAAACACCCCGGGCATTGCCGGCCTGAACGAGGCGATTGCCGAAATGACGGCGCTGCCCGAGCGGTTCGAGCGCCTGCGGGAGATGAAAGCATACTTGTGGGAGCGCGTCCTTGAGGCGGTTCCCGAGGCGCTGCTCAACGGCCCGGCGGCCGACGAGGGCGCGGGCCACGTGATTAACATCAGCTTCCCCGGCGTGCGCGGCGAGGTCATGCTGCACGCGCTGGAGGGCAAGGGCGTATACGTGTCCACAGGCTCGGCCTGCTCGTCCAAGAAGCGCAGGCTCAGCCCGGCGCTGCTTGAAATGGGCATATCGCCCGACCGGGCCGAATGGGCGCTGCGCTTCAGCCTCTCGCCCCATACCACCCGGCAGGAAATCGACTACGCGGCGCAGCAGCTGGGCGAAATCTACCCGGCGCTTAAGCGCTTTCAGAGAAGATAAGGAGAAAGACACATGCGACAGGTATTGCTGGTGCGCTTCGGCGAGGTGCACCTGAAGGGTCTCAACCGCCCCTACTTCCTCAAGAAGCTGACCGACAACGTCAAGCGCGCCGTCAGGCCGCTGGGCGGCAGGGTCTGGCTGTCCGACTCGCGCATCTACGTGAGCGACTGCCCGGACATGGACGCGTGCGTCGAGGCGGTTCGGCGCGTGTTTGGCGTGTACTCGGTCAGCCCGGCCTGGGAAATGGACAAGGATTACGACCAGATCGCCGAAAAGGTGGTCGAGCTCACGCGCGGCCTGACCGGCACGTTCAAGGTGCTCGCCCGCCGCTCCGACAAGCGCTTTCCGATCGACTCCCAGCGGCTTAACTGCGACCTGGGCGGCGTGATTCTGGAAAACAACCCGAACCTGACCGTGGACGTACACCACCCGCAGCACAGGGTGGGCGTGGAGATCCGCGACCACGCCTACGTCTACTGCGCCGAAATCCACGCGGTGGGCGGCATGCCCATGGGCACCGGCGGCAAGGCGCTGCTGCTGCTCTCCGGCGGCATCGACAGCCCGGTGGCCGGCTTTCAGCTGATGAAGCGCGGCGTGGCGCTGGACGCCATCCACTTCTTCAGCTTCCCCTACACCAGCGAGCGCGCCAAGGAAAAGGTGATCGACCTGGCCCGCATCCTGTGCTCCTATCAGGGCGGCATGCGCGTACACGTGGTGTCCTTCACCGAGATTCAGATGCAGATCCACGAAAAGTGCCCCGAGGCCTACGGCACGCTGATTACCCGCCGCTTCATGATGCGCATCGCCAACGAAATCGCGCGCCGCATCCACGCGCAGGCGCTGGTGACCGGCGAGAGCCTGGGGCAGGTGGCCAGTCAGACCATGGAGGCGCTGGGCTGCACCGACGAGGTGACCGATATGCCCGTCTTCCGGCCGCTGATCGGCCTGGACAAGTCCGAAATCGTCGAGCAGGCGGTCAGGATCGACACCTACGAGACCTCGATCCTGCCCTTTGAGGACTGCTGCACCGTCTTTACCCCCCGCCACCCCGCCACCAAGCCCAAAAAGGACGAAATCGCCCGGGCGGAGGCGGCGCTGGATATCGAGAAGCTGGTCTCCGAGGCCATCGACGGACAGGAGATCATTCAGCTGTAATTTCATCCCTCGAAAGGAGGTGGGAACGCCCCTGAGACAGGCCGGGCGCCTGAGCGCAGCGTTTTCTTCAGACAATCAAAGGAGTGTGAGCAGTCCATCATGGACGGTAACGGTAGTAGCATAGGGTATATCATTGCGATGATTGCCCTGGTTGGTATGTCGGCTTTCTTTTCCGGAACGGAAATGTCGTTTTCTTCAGTCAACCGCGTGCGCATGAAGGCGCTGGCGAACAAGGGCAACAAGCGCGCGAAGCTCGTGTGCGACCTGTCCGACCAGTATGACCGCCTGCTGTCGACCATTCTGATCGGCAACAACCTGGTCAACATCCTGTCCTCGTCGATTGCGACGATGGTGTTTATCCGCTTTTTCGGCGATCGGGGCGTGAGCCTCTCCACGGTGGTCATGACCGTTGTGATCCTGATCTTCGGCGAAATCTCGCCCAAGACGCTGGCCAAGGACTGCGCCGACCGCTTTGCGATGTCGGTTGCGCCGGTCATCCGGCTGCTGATCCTGGTGCTGACCCCGGTCAACTGGCTGTTCACGCAGTGGAAAAAGCTGCTGGGCAAGCTGTTCCCCGCAAAGGAAGAGCCGGGCATGACCGAGGAGGAGCTGCTGACCATCGTCGACGAGGCGGAGCAGGGCGGCGACCTGGACGAGCACGAGAGCGACCTGATTCGCTCGGCGATCGAGTTTAATGACCTGGACGCCGAGGACATCCTCACGCACCGCGTGGACGTGGTGGGCGTGGACGCGGACGACAGCATGGACGAGGTGGAGCGCGTCTTCAAGGAAAGCGGCTTCTCCCGCCTGCCGGTCTATGAAGAGAATATCGACAATATCATCGGTATCATTCATGAAAAGGACTTTTACGCGGCCCGCGGCGCCAAGTCGCCCCGCGATATTATGCACCCGGCGCTCTACGTCACGCCCGGGTCGAAAATCAGCGTGCTGCTTCGCATGCTGCAAAAGGCGAAAACCCATATCGCCGTGGTCAAGGACGAGTACGGCGGCACAGCCGGCATCGTGACCATGGAGGACATCATCGAGGAGCTGGTCGGCGAAATCTACGACGAGCACGACGAGGTGGTCGAGGAGTTCAAGCGCCTGCCGGACGGCACCGTCGTGGCCGAGGGCAGCGCCGAGCTCGACAAGCTGCAGGAGCAGCTGGGCATCCCCGGCGAGTTCGACGCGACGACCGTCGGCGGCTGGGTGACCGAGCTGCTGGGCAGGATTCCCCAGGTCGGCGACTCCTTCGAGCTGGAAGCGCCGCCCATGACCGTGCGCGTCAGCCGCGTCGATGCGGTACACGTGCTCGAGGTGCAGCTGATTCCGCACCCGGCGGTAAGCGAGGATAAAACCGAGGAATAACAGAACGCGCCCGCTGCTTCCCACTTTCGGGAGGCGGCGGGCGATGTGTTTTTTTGGAGAAGGGCGGGACGCTGGGGAGGGCGGCCTGAACGGCGCGCGCCTCCCCAGACCCCACCCACGAGCCTGTCGGCCCGCAAGGAAGCGATTCCCTGAAGGGAATCGCATTTGGCGGGCGGCTGCGGCCGCCCGGAGGAACGTCCCGCCGCATGGCGTTTCCCTCATTGCGAGTCGGCCGTCAGCGCACAAACTTCGGTGGGGGTCTGGGGGAGCGCGAAGCGAAGCGGAGCCTCCCCCAGCCAGAGAGATTGCAGGGTGGTCAGCAAGGCAGAATTCGGGAACTCAAATTTATGGTTCCCGAATTCGTCGATAGAACCCGCGGCAGCTACCGGGTGCAGGCTCAGCCTGCCGGCAGCAAGTGGCAGTCGGCCCAGCCGACCGGCAGCAGGTGGAACCGGGCACTGCCCGGCGCACAAACTTCGGTGGGGGTCTGGGGGAGCGCGAAGCGGCAGCGGAGCCTCCCCCAGCCAGAGAGCCTGCAGGAAGCCCAGAAAGGCAGAATTCGGGAACTCAAATTTATGGTTCCCGAATTCGTCGATAGAACCCGCGGCAGCAGGTGGGTGCAGGCACTGCCTGCCGGCAGCAAGCGGAACCGGGCACTGCCCGGCTCAGCCTGCGCTGGACTGGTCGGCCGACTTGGGCGCGAGCATGTTCCACTGGTCGCCCTGCGCGCCGGAGCGGCTGATGTGCTTGAAGTTGCCCATGGTCTGGTTGACCGAGGAAATGTAGGCGAATGTGCCCGGATAGCGGTGGATGATGCGCTCGAAGTCGACCAGCTGGTGCTTGTTGACCACGCACACGAGCAGGTCTTTGCCCTCGTGAGAATACATGCCCTCGGCGTGAATCAGCGTGGCCGAGTGGTACAATTCGCGGATGACCGCGCGGGAGATGTCCTCGGCGTGGTCGGTGATGATCTCGAACTTGACCGCCTCGCGGCTGCCGCGCAGGATACGCTCGCTGATGCGGCTGGTCATGAACGAGTAGGCGATGCACAGTATGACCGGCTCGATGCGGAAGTCGTACACAAAATAGGACAGTCCGGCGACTATACTGTTGAGCGCAAAGATCAGCCACATCAGGCTGATGTCCGGACGCTTTTTGCGCATCAGCGCGGCCACCACGTCGGTGCCGCCGGTCGAGCCGTTCAGGCGAATCACGCCGCCGTAGATCACGCCGTTGACCGCGCCGGCCGCGATGGGGGCGAGGATCGTGCTGGTGCCGTTCGCCGTCTTGTATACGAAGGCGCTCAGATCGACGCGATCCAGCAGCAGCAGACCCAGCGAAAAGGTCGCGGAAAAGGTGAGCGTCTTGAGCGCGTAATCCCTGTCCAGCAGAAAAAACGCCGCGATCGACAGCGGGACGTTGATCAGCAGCGACATATAGCCCACGCTGAAGTGGAACAGATACTGCACCATCGTCGCCAGACCGTTGATGCCGGCCGGGGCGAACGAATTCTGGAACACGAAAATCTCGTAGTTGAGCGCCATCAGAAGCGCCAGGCAGAGGTTCAGCAGATACCCCATTGCGCGAAAGCAGGATGCGCGCTTTTGTGAAGCCATCGGAACAGTTTTCCTCCCGTTCTGCATGATTTGGTTCGTGCGCACATTATTATAACGCTTCTTTGCCATCTTTCCATCATTTTTCCCAACTTTTACAAAGACGGCCCGCCTGCGGCAGGTTTCGCGAGAAGATGGGCAGCTTTTTTTACTTGCCAGTACACCGCTTGGATGGTATAATAAAGAACAAATCTGTCGGGAAGGTGAATGTTATGATCGAGCAAGAGCGAATTGTACAGTACCTGAGAGCGCATCGCGGGGAAATGGTGCGCGACCTGATTCGACTGGCGAGCATCCCTTCCGTGCAGGGCGAGGCGAAGGAGCACGCGCCGTTCGGCGAAAACTGCGCCCGGTGCCTGCGCGAGGCGGCGGATATGTATCGCGAGAACGGCTTCGAGGTGCGGGAATATCCGGACAGCGGCTACGCCCTGGCCTTTTACGGCGCGGGCGAAAAGCGCGTGGGGCTGTTTGCGCACCTGGATGTGGTGCCGGTCAACGAGCCCGACTGGCAGCTGACCAGCCCCTTTGACATTCTGGAAAAGGACGGCTTTCTGATCGGCCGCGGCGTGAACGACAACAAAAACGGCGCGGTGGGCGCGCTGTACCTGCTCAAGGCGGTGAGGGAGCTTGGCCTGCCGCTGCGCAATCGGCTGATGGTGTTCCTGGGCAGCAACGAAGAGAGCGGCATGCAGGACGTCCGCGCCTTCGCTCGCGAGCAGCAGGCGCCCGACGTGTCGCTGATTCCGGACAGCGGCTTCCCGCTTTCCCTGGGCGAGCGGGGCATACTGCGCGCCGACGTGCAGGCTCTGCGCGCGTTTCAGGACATTACCTTTCTTGAGGGCGGCGACGCCTATAACACGGTCATGCCCAGCCTGGTGTGCCGCGTAAAAAAGAGCGCGGAGCGACGAGCCTGGCTGGAGGCGCACGCGCGAGCGTGGCTCACCGTGACGGAGGAGGAGGACGCGCTCCGGCTGGACGTGCGCGGCGTGGCGGCGCATGCCGGTCACCCGCAGGACGGAGAAAGCGCGTTTTTCAGGCTGTGCGAGCTGATGAGCGGGTGCGAGGCGCTGTGCGCGGCGGACAGAGAACTGCTGGGCCGGGCGGCGCGCGCGCTTTCCGACACGGACGGCGCGGCGATGGGGATTGCCCAGATCGACCCCACGCTGGGCGCGCTGACCGCGGCGAACGGCATCGTGCGGCTTCTCGAGGGCAGACTGATGTTTACCCTGGACATTCGTCACGGTGAATCGGTGACGGGCGAGCAGCTGACGGCGCGCCTTGCCCGCTTCTTCCGGCCGGAAGCCTTCCGCCTGGTAATCCACAGCGACGCGCCGGCCTTTACCATCGCGCCGGACGATCCGCTGGCGGCGGCGCTGCTTGCGGCCTATCGCGAGGCGAGCGGCGACGAAACCGGCAGGCCTTACTATATGAACGGAGGAACCTACTGCAAATATCTCCCCCACGCCTTTGCGACCGGCACCAACTACCACGCGGGCGCTTACCTGACCCTGCCCAAGGGTCACGGCAGCGCGCACGAGCCGGACGAGTGCCTGAGCGTAGAGGGATGGATCAACGGCTGCGCAATCTTGTGCGGCATGGCGCTTCGGCTGGACGAGCTGATTTGAACGTCCCCGGGCGCACAAAATGAGTAAAAAAAGGTGCGTGTCATTTATGTATACAGGTATCTCTCAGTCCCAGCGCATGGACAAAATCCGATCAGACATCCGCGGCCCCATCTATCTGGAGGCGCTCGCGCTGGAGGAGCAGGGCGAAAAGGTACTCAAGCTCAACACCGGCAACCCCGCCAGCTTCGGCTTCACCATGCCCGACAGCGTGCGCCGGGCGCTGGTTGAAAACGTGGACAAGGCGGTGGCCTACTGCGACCTGCGCGGCATGCCCGCGGCACGGCGCGCGATTCTTGAGTATCACACCGGCAAGGGCATACAGGGCCTGACCATGGACGATATCTTCGTGGGCAACGGCGTGAGCGAGCTGGCCGAAATGGCGGCGAGCACCTTCCTCGACCCGGGCGACGAGCTGCTGGTTCCCTGCCCGTGCTACTCGCTGTGGAGCAACTCGGCGCACCTGTGCGAGGCCAGGCCGGTCTACTACCGCCTGGACGAGGAATCGCTGTGGTATCCGGACGTGGCCGACATTGAGCGCAAGATCACCCCGCGCACCAAGGCCATCGTCATCATCAACCCCAACAACCCCACCGGCGCGGTCTATTCCCGCCAGGCGCTGCTGGACATACTGGACGTGGCGCGCAGGCATCATCTGCTGGTGTGCTCGGACGAGATCTACGACCGGCTGGTCATGGACGACCTGGTGCACGATTCCTGCGCCGCGCTCGCGCCCGACGTGCCGGTGCTCACCTTCAACGGCCTGTCCAAGTCGCACATCATCTGCGGCTTCCGCTGCGGCTGGGTGACGCTCAGCGGCCCCAAGGGCTCGCTCGACCAGGTCAGGAGCGGTCTGGTGCAGCTGGCCTCCCTGCGCCTGTGCGGCAACGCGCTGACCCAGCTGGTCATCCCCGCCGCCCTCAGCGATACCGAGAGCACCCGCGCCATGCTGGTGCCCGGCGGCAGGCTCTATGAGCAGCGGCGCGCCGCCATGGAGATCCTGCAGCATTCCGACGCGGTCTCCTGCGTGCCCAACTCGGCCGCGTTCTACGTCTTCCCAAAGATCGACGCCAGGCGCTTCCACATCGAGGACGACCGCGAGTTCGCGCTGGGCCTGCTGCGCAGCAAGCACATACTGATCGTGCCGGGCAGCGGCTTCGACTACCCCGAGCCCGATCACCTGCGCATCGTCATGCTGCCCCGCCCGGACGAGCTCAAGACCGCCATGCAGCAGCTGCACGAGTACCTGGTCTCCAGAGAATAAAAAAACAGGCCCGACTGCTCACTCAGAGCGGCCGGGCTTTCTCGTCAGCGTTTTTTGATCAGGTCTCCCAGCAGTCCGCTGTCCATAAAGAGCAGCAGGGGCAGCAGGTCGCGAATCGAACCGCCCTGCCTGAGCTTTTCGGTGGCCAGGCGGCTGAGCATGTCGCCGCTCAGGAAGGGCGCAAGGCCGACCATGTCGCGAAGCGAACCGGAGGTCTGCATGACGCGCTCGGCCGCCCTGTCCAGCGATTCTGTGGACAAAAACGGGGCCAGCGCGATCAGTTCGGCCAGTGAGCCGCCTTTTTCAAGGCGCCTGTCAGCCAGCTCGCCCAGCTTTTTGTCGCTCAGGAAGGGCGCCAGCGCGACGAGCTCCTTCATGGAAGAGGGCTTCTGCGCGGCGCGGTCAGTCAGCTGATCCAGCGTCTCGGTGGACAAAAACGGCGCCAGCAGGATCAGGTCTTCCGTGGAGACCTCCGCGTCGGGCTGCTCCTCCACCGCCCGCTCAACCTGCTTTTCGGACAGGATGGGCGCCATTTCGGCCACCTCGGAGATCGTCATCTCGGGCGTTTTGTCGCTGTTGAACTCCTCGGCGATTTCCGCGGAGCGTTTGTTGCCCAGGATTTCGTCGATGCTCACGCCGAACAGAGCCGCCAGGTCGCCCAGCTTGGCGATGTCCGGGCAGCTCAGGCCGCGCTCCCAGTTGCTGACTGCCTGAAAGCTGATGCCCATCGCGTCGGCCAGCTGCATCTGAGTCATGCCCCTCGCCTTGCGCAGGCGGGAGATGTTCGAGCCGACCAGCGGCATGCTGAAGAGGGGACTGTTATTCTTGTTCTCCATAAATTGATACCTCCTGTCAGGTCGTTACAGGCCGCACCGGAAGGACGGGCGGACGAATTCGGGCCGCAGTGCCGGATCTACGGCGCGCGGGTCAAGCGGGTCGGGACGGGACGCGTCCGGGCTCAAAAAGCGCAGGCCGCGCTCGCTCAGGGGCAGGCAGGTCAGTCTGTGGCTGATCCGATGATTTCTATCCGATTCATAAAAGCAGCGTTTCATTTGCAGGCTCCTTTCGCGTTTGCTAAGCTAATTGTACCTCGCGCCGCCGCAAAAGGACAGCAAGCGGTGATTGAGCCGGAGGAAAAACGTCGCTTGAATCGCGTTCAACCGCCGGTTGAGCGCGATTTTCAGGGCTTTTTTCGCGGCGGCGTTGCCGCCGCGGGGCGGGGGGGGGG
>CAKUFB010000072.1 GCA_934647145.1 uncultured Clostridia bacterium | reverse complement strand
CCCGGAAGGCGGGTGGATCATGCGTAAGGATCCCCGGTCAACACCGATTTCGGAAACCATCACAGCCAGGCGCAGCGCGGCGAGTACGCGGGCGGGCTATCTGAGCCTGCTGATGCGCGTGGCGGGACTGGCAGCGGTCGCGTGGCTGCTGCTGACGCAGGTCTTTCTGATCACGCAAATGCACGGGCAGAGCATGTTCCCGGCGATGAAGGACGGCGACCTGATCATCGGGTACCGTTTGCAGCGGGAATACGCGAAGGGAGACGTGATCGTGTACACGGTGAACGGCGAGACGCATGTCGGCCGCATCGTGGCGCGCGAAAACGACTACGTGCAGATGGGCGACAGCGGCGCGCTGTATGTCAACGGCATGACGCAGTCGGGGGAGATCATCTACCCCACCTACGCCCGCGAGGGCGCGGAGTATCCCCAGCAGGTTCCGGAGGGCAGCGTCTACGTGCTCGGCGATTACCGCACGAACACGCAGGACAGCCGCGACTTCGGGGCAATCCCCATCAAAGACGTGCAGGGCAAGGTGATCACCATCCTGCGCAGGCGCGGGCTGTAAGGGCAGCGCCACACGCGCGGCGGTTGAGAAGAGGGCGCCGCGCACCCTATGGTGAGATGCAGCCAAACGGGCTGTCTCAATAAAAGAGGGAAGAATGAAGGAGGAACGAATCATGAAGAAGTTTTTAGCAATGATGCTCGCGGTTCTCATGCTGCTGAGCATGGCGACGGTGGCGATGGCAACTGAGGACACAAACAAGATTGATCATGGAAACTGGAACAAAACGGATATCGCCAATGGTGGAACGTTTGACCTCTTGAAGGTCTATACGAATGGTGAGTTCGCTCCTGACGAGGACTTTAGTTTTACGATTACTCCTAAAACTAATGGTGACCCTCAGCCCACGATCACTGTGAAGCCCTCCAATAAGAGCGGTGTGCTGAGCAGCACCATTACCGTGAAGTTGCCTGAGTATTCGAAGGTCGGCACTTACGAATACAAGATGAAGGAAGTTGTCCCTGAGAATCCAACTAAGGGCGTCACCTATGATACGGAAGAACGCACCCTGAAGGTTTATGTTGAGAATACGATCATCAGCAATGAAGATGGCACTACGACTCCGGGCTTCAAGTGCCAGGTTGCTCTGATTAAGCAGAACGGCAAGAAGGACGATCGCTTTACCAACGTGTACAACCAGGGCACGGCGATGATTACGAAGCGTGTCGACAGTACTGTGGCTGCGGATAAGGCGAATCCCTATAACTTCACGATTACCCTTTCCAATGTGAACGATGTGGATTACACTGGCGTCGTCGTTGACGCGAATGGTGCGGCTGTGCAAGGTGCTGATAACGTGACGATTCACGGCACGACGGCAAAGAGCTTTACTCTGACTGACGGTCAGTCTCTGAAGATTGAGCATCTGCCCAATGGTGCGAGCTACACCGTGACTGAGGCACAGCCTCAGAAGAATCCTTCTCACAACGGCAATGTGAAGGTTAAGTATGACAACGTGGATGCTGTGTATGATGAGAATGGTGTGAGTACGAACGCGGCGACCGGTGCAATCGAAACGGATAAGATTACGACTTCTACCATTGCGAACAACTTCACTTACACGGGCAATCTGATTGTCAAGAAGGTTGTTACTGGTAACCTCGGCGATGAGGGCAAGTGGTTCACCTTCACCGTCACTGGTATTACCGCGGATTGTGAAATTAATGGTTCCAATGAAGGGTATGAAAAAGTTAGCACTGATACTACTACAGGCGAGTTCGTCTTCAAACTGCAGCATAATGGCAATGTCACAATTGAGAATCTCCCCTACGGCACTCGCTACACTGTGACTGAAAATGCGGATGGCTATACGCCGACTGAAACCTTTGTGGAGAAGAACACGAATGGTAATGCTGTAGAAGTAGAAAACCAGACGAAGGGTACGATTGACCAGGCGACTGAAGAGTTCACCTTCTCGAACGATAATCAGCAGAACATCGAGACCGGCGTGTCTCTGGACACCCTGCCCTACGTGCTGGTGCTGGCGCTGGCCGGCGCGGGCCTGGTGATGATGATCGCCCGCAAGCGCCGCGTGCAGGACTGATTCGCGCAAAAGCCGCTTGACATTTGAACCGCCAGGCGGTATCATGGGAACCGGGGGCGCTTCGCCGCGCCCCCGCATCCCGCGTAAAGGAGCTGAGGCCGTGTGATTCTCGCAAGGGCGATTCTTCGCGCGGCCAACGCGCTGGTGAGCCTGGTCGTGGCCGTCTGCCTGACCGTCAGCGGCGCGTATGCGTGCTATGCGCTCTGGGATAACCAGCAGGTCTATTCCGCCGCCGAAAACGTGCAGCTCGAAATGCAGAAGCTCAAGCCCAGGGTCGAACAGACCGCAGATCAGGCCGACCAGCCTGCCGAGCCCGCGCCCCCCTCCTTTGACGAGCTGCTCGCCGTCAATCAGGACGTGTGCGCCTGGCTCACCGTCGACAACACCAAAATCGACTACCCTGTGCTGCAGGGTGAAACCAACCTGGACTACATCAACACCGACGTGTACGGCAATTTTGCCCTCGCCGGCAGCATTTTCCTCGACTCCCGAAACGACAAGACCTTCGCCGACCGCTACAGCCTGCTCTATGGACACCACATGGAGGGCGGCCGCATGTTCGGCGACCTCGACCTGTTTAAAGACGAAACGTTCTTCAACAATAACCGATCAGGCGAGCTCCTGCTGCCCGACCGGGTCTGTACGCTGAAAATCTTCGCCTGCCTGGTGGCCCCCGCTTCGGAAGAAAACATCTTCCAGCCCACCCTGTGGACGACTGACATAGACCGCTTCATCGAGTACGCCCGCACGGAGGCACTGTTTATCGATGAAGAAATGATTCAGGACACGCTGCGCGAGGCCGAAAGCCCTGAGCGCGTCAAGGTGCTCGCCATGAGCACCTGCTCCTCCGAATATACCGACGCGAGAACGATAGTCCTGGCTTTTCTCCTCGAGGGTGAGCCGCAATCGATAGGAAGGATGGTTGACTGACATGAGAAAACTCCTGAAAACTCTGGGAATCCTGTGCATCTGCCTGCTGCTGGTCTGCGCGCCCGCCTTCGCCGAGTACAAGACCACCGGCATCATCCCGGTGACCGTGTACCAGACCGGCTCGATCACCACGCAGACCTTCCGCTTTATCCTCGCGCCCGCCTCGGGCGAGGAGGGAAATCCGATGCCTTCTGCGGGCGAAAACGTCACCCTTGACGGCGGAAAGGCCGTGCTCGAGATTCCCTCGGATCAGTATGAGGCCAAGGGTCGGTTCGAAATGACCTACACCCGCCCCGGCATCTATAGCTACACCCTCACGCAGAAGGCGGGCACCGAGTACCGCACGACCTATGACTCCACCGAGTATAAGGTGGTCGTGTACGTCGTCAACGACGGCGAGGGCGGCCTCAAGCATACGACCGTCGCCTACCGCAAGGGCAGCGACAAGAAGTGCGACGTCGTGTTCACCAACTACCGCGAGCCCGACCCGACCGCTTCGCCTTTGCCCACGCCCACGCCGGAACCGACCGCGACCCCGACCGTCGAGCCCACTGCGACCCCGACCGTCGAGCCGACCGCGACTCCGACTGTCGAGCCGACCGCGACTCCGACCGTCGAGCCCACCGTGGAGCCGACTGCCGAGCCGACCGTGAAGCCGACCACCAAGCCGACCGCCAAGCCTGGCGATACGCCCAAGACCGGCGTGCAGGATCGCTGGCCCGCCTACCTGATCGGCGCGGCTGTCGTGCTGGCGCTCGGCGCGTGCGGATTCGTGCTCCTGCGCCGCAAAGAGGACAGCGCGAATGAAAAGAAATAAGCCACGCGATTCCCGCAAGGGGAGCCGTGCGGCAAACCGGCTGGCCGTGCTCGTGCTGCTTGTCTGCGTGAGCACGGCCGCCGTGCTGTGTTACATGGCCTGGCGGGAACTCGGCGAGCGCAGTCAGAGCAACGGCTACTATCAGGCGCTCTCCGGCGCGCTGCACCACGAGACCGATTCGCCTGCGCAAACCCCGACGGCCGCGCCGACCGACGCGCCCAGTGCGCCTGCGACCGACGCGCCTGCGGCCAGTCAGCCTGCGCCCAGCGATACGCCCGCGCCTGGCTCGGTGATCGACTTCGACCTGCTCAGGCAGACCTGCCCGGATGTGGTCGGCTGGATCGCCATCGAGGATACGCAGATCGACTATCCGGTCGTGCAGGGAAAGGACAACGCGTTCTACCTGGATCACCTGCCCGACGGAACGCAGAACGCCGCCGGGTCGATCATGATGGACGCGGCCTGCGATGGCCTGTTCGGCGATGAAATCAATATCCTGCATGGGCATCATATGAAAAACCGGTCGATGTTCGGCGGGCTGGATTTCTATCGGGAGGAGGCGTACTACCTCGAGCACCCGACGATCCGCCTGTTCACCCCGGACGGCGACCGCGAGGCGGCGATTTTCGCGGCGTTTTCCGTCGACGGAGAGGCGTTCGGCTACCCGACGGCTTTCGCCAGCGACGGGGAATTTGACGCGTTTCTTGCGCAGGCGCGAGAAAAGTCGGCGTTTCAGGCCGATGTGCAGGTCGGCCGCGGCGACCGGCTGCTGTTGCTGTCCACCTGCGCCTATTCCTATGAGAGCGAGCGTCTGCTCGTCGTGGCAAAAATCATCGAATGAGCAAGCGGCTGCTGCCTGAGCGGGCGACGGCCGTTTTTCAGTCTGCGGGCGCGTCATGCGGGGAAACGCGCCGCGCCAAGCCTGGTAAGTGACGTAGGAGGGGGTCTGGGGGAGGGGGAAGCGCAAGCGGAACCTCCCCCAGCGGGACGCACTTTCGAGGAAAAGAAGCGCAGTGGAGGGCGCGAGGCTTGAAGCTGGGCATGCCGCTCGGATTTTCTGTAACCATTTTGTCCAGGTGCTGTTCTTTTGAACAGACTGAACCTTCCGCTCCCGAAAAACGACTATATAGGTGAAAACCGGTTTTCAAACACGCAGGAAGGGAGTGAATGCCATGGACGAGTTTGAATCGCTGCTTGCTCAGAGCAGGACAGCGGTTGAACGCTGGGTAAAGGCCAGAGTCAGCCATTATGCGGACGCCGAAGACATCCTTCAGGATACGTATCTGGCTGCTTATCGGAGCTTCCCAACGATCCGGAACAAGGCGTCATTTCTTTCATGGATACTGGGCATTGCGAGAAGAAAATGTGCCGACTGGTATCGAGCGCAGGCGCGAAGAAAAGAAATTCTGCTGGACAGTCTCCCGGAACAGGCGGAAGATCGTTCCGACGACTCTGCGGTTGAGGAAACGCTGGAAGCCTTGCCGGAGAAGGATCGGATGATGCTTCGGCTCTTCTATCAGGAAATGCTTTCACAAAAGCAAATTTCCATGCGTCTGCACATCCCTGAAGGGACGGTAAAGAGCAGAATGAACACTGCGCGTACCCGCTTCCGCAACGCCTATCCCTATAAGCCGAAAGGAGTTGCTATCATGGAGCTGGAGAAAAAACGGGCGCTGCCCGAAATGCTGCCTGAATACCATATCGCCTGGAAGGATGAACCTGCTTTTCCGGTTGTGTTCGAGGAGCTGACGGGGTGGTTCATTATCCCAAGGCATGGAGAAAGGGTCAGGTGGGGGATGTATGATTTGCCGTCCCGCAGGCTGGACGTGGCATACGATATGGCGGTGACCGGCCCCGCGTCGGTTCATGGGCTCGAAGGTGTTGCGATTCAGGCAAAGACGCTTTCTCGCGCGCTCCTTCAGAAAGACGATATGATGAAGGAGGCTGTTGACGCATCCAACGGCGGATGCGAGGAGTGGACGTTTATTGCGCAGGAAAAGGACGGCTATACCCGGTTCCTCTCCGCGGAGCACGTGGATCGGAATGGCCGCACACTGACAACTTTTCTTGACGGCGAGGCGTTCATGAGCAACTGGGGCTTTGGCGAGGATAATCGCGGAATGCCTGTCCACCTGAAGCCGCAGGGAAAAATAACAAGAATGGGAGACCATGTGACTGCGGAACCGGGCGTCCTGATGGATATTGCAGGCCGCTGTGACCTGACGCTTGACGGTGTCGTCCATGACACGGTTTGCCTTATGGACTTGGGGATGTACATGGAAGGGATTGTGAGCGAGCAGTTCCTCAATCGCGAGGGCCAGACCGTTCTGTGGCGTCGCTTTAACCGCGACGACTGGGCGGCTGTGCGCTACGGCAAGAAATGGTCTGAGCTTCTCCCGGAGAATGAACGGATAACGGTCAACGCGGAGCGCTATGTTCACTGGTATGACTGCCTCTGCGTAAGGTAAACGCACAGTCCGTGGCAGAAGAGAAAACGAAGAGACAAGAGCCGTTCGACGCGGAAAGCATCGGCGGGGCCGCGGCTCAAATCTGTGATTTGAGCCGCGGCAGTTTCACTTTTGGCGAAGGCTGAAATCCCTTCCGGGCAAAAAATCATCTCGTGCTCACCGTACACGCAGCTGGGCACGATTGGAAGTACGAGAGGGCTGCTGCCTGAGCGGGCGGCGGCCGTTTTTCAGTCTGCGGGCGCGTCATGCGGGGAACCGCGCCGCGCCAAACCTGGTAAGTGACGTAGGAGGGGGTCTGGGGGAGGGGGAAGCGCAAGCGGAACCTCCCCCAGCGGGACGCACTTTCGAGGGAAATATTACACTGACCCCTTGTAAATGTTACAAATATCAGGTATAATATGAAGTATATAAGCGGGGTATTGCAGTTTGCAACCGTTTGCGCTGAGGAGGAACCGCAGTGGCCAAGAGAATTCTGCTGGTGGATGACGAGCCGTTGATCGTCAAGGGACTTAAATACAGCCTGGAGCAGGATGGCTATCAGACCGATTCTGCGGCGGACGGCGAGGAAGCGCTGAACAAGTTCTTCAACGAGCCGTTCGACCTGATCCTGCTGGACGTGATGCTGCCCAAGCTGGACGGTATCGAGGTGTGCCAGCGCATCCGCGAAAAGAGCGACGTGCCGATCATCATGCTGACGGCCAAGGGCGAGGATATGGACAAGATCCTCGGCTTTGAGTACGGCGCGGACGACTACATGACCAAGCCCTTCAACATTCTGGAGGTCAAGGCGCGCATCAAGTCGATCTTCCGCCGGGCGGGCAGCTCGCAGCGCGACAGCGGCCGCGAGATCATAAACGTGCGCAACATGACGATCAACCTGGCCAACCGCTCGGTGTCCATCGACGGGCGCGAGGTGAACCTGACCGCGAAGGAGTTCGACCTTTTGCAGCTGTTCGCGGCCAACCGCGGCAAGGTGTTTTCCCGCGAAAACCTGCTGGAAACCATCTGGAAGTACGACTACCTGGGCGATCTGCGTACCGTGGACGTACACATCCGCCGCCTGAGAGAAAAGATTGAACGCAACCCGGCGCAGCCCGAATTCATTCTCACCAAGTGGGGAGTGGGTTACTATTTCTCTGACAAGGATTAAAAATGCATTCTTTTCCATTCGATGGAAAATCATACTCGCCTACCTGCTGGTCATCTGCGGCCTGTTCTATGTGGTGAACACGTCGCTTACCCACCTGGTAGGCGACTATCTGTATACCCAAAAGCTGCGCGAGGAGGAACGCGCCGCCCAGAATCTGGCGGTCGACGTGTCCGAGGCGCTGTCCGAGCTGCAGGCGGGGGAGATGCTCGCCCTGGCGCAGGAAACCGCGCGCGCGATGGACGGCCGGGTACTGGTGGTGGATCCCTGCGGCGCGGTGCTGACGGACACCGAGTCGCTGCTCAACGGCACGCGCATGAACAGGTCTGAGGTCGCCGCGGCGCTGACCGAGCGCGACTCCGCCAGCGGCTACTACGCGCTGAACCTTGCGGGCGAGAAGAGCCTGACCGGCCTGTATGCCTGCCCGGTGGTGGAGGGCGAGCGGGTGCTGGGCGCGGTGGTGCTGGTCACGATGGCGCAGGACATGTATAACAGCCTGAGCAGCCTGCAGTGGCGCATGCTGATTTACGTGGGCCTCCTGGCGGTGCTGGTGTTTGTGCTGAGCATGTCGGTGACGCACCTGATGTTCAAGCCGATCAACGAGATGAACGCGGTCATCGCCAGAATGACCCGGGGCGATCTGTCCGTACGGGTCAAGGCCAAGGGGAAAAACGAGTTTGCGCGGCTGGCGCAGGCCTTCAACATGATGTGCGAGCGGCTGGAAAGCCTGGATCATTCCAGAAGCCAGTTCGTCTCCAACGCCTCTCATGAGCTCAAGACCCCGCTGAGCACGATGAAAATCCTGATTGAAACCATGCTGTATCAGGAGCCGCTGGACGAGGGCATGGCCAAGGAATTCCTGGGCGACATCAACAAGGAAATCGACCGGCTCAGCTCGATCATCGGCGACCTGCTGACGCTGGTCAAGATGGACGACAACGAGATGAAGCTGAGCCGCGAGAGCGTGTCGCTGAACGCGCTGCTCGAGGACAGCGTGCGCAGGCTGCAGCCCCTGGCGCGCGAAAAGGGCATCGAGATGAGCCTGTCGGCGCGCGAGCCGGTCAGCGTGCCCGGCGACCCGAATCGCCTGGCGCAGGTGTTTTACAACCTGATCGACAACGCGGTCAAGTATACGCCGCGCGGCGGGCGGGTGCGCGTGGAGCTGACCCGGCGCGAAAAAAAGGCGGTCGTCAAGGTGTCCGATACAGGAATCGGCATTCCCAAGGCCGATCAGATTCACGTCTTCGACCGATTCTATCGGGTCGATAAGGCGCGTTCCCGCGAAACGGGCGGCACCGGACTGGGCCTGTCGATCGTCAAGCAGATTGTGCTGCTGCACGGCGGCACGGTCTCGCTGGTCAGCGAGGAGGACAAGGGCTCTACCTTCACCGTGGAGCTGCCGCAGGGATGATAAAGGAGGATGTGAGCGTATGAAGCGGCCCATTCATCGACGCCGAGCCGGACTGGCGGCGCTGCTTGCGCTGTGCCTGCTGCTCAGCGGGTGCGTGTCCTCCGGCATATTGCCCGAGGGCGGCGCCCAGGAGGCGGCGCTGCCGGAACCGCAGGAGCCGTCGGTCGATCCCGTATGGGGAGACCGGACGTCGGCCTGCGCACAGGATGTGCGCCTGTACTACCTGACGATGGATGAGCGCGACCTGGCGGCTGTGACGCGCACGGTGACCTCGTCGGGGGATCAGCGGATGGAGGAGCAGGTGCTGGAGCTGCTGCTGAGTCAGACGCCGACCGGCTTGTCGTCTATTGCGCATGAAGGCGTCCACATTCGCTCACTGACGCTGTCCTGCGGCGTGGCGACGGTCGATCTGTCGCTGAGCGCGCCGGTGGATGAGCAGGCGGTGCTGCGCATGCAGTCGGCCATTGCGAACACGCTGGCGTCGCTGCCGGGCGTGGAGGCGGTCAACCTGCTGCTGGAGGGACGAAAGACCGCGCTGCGCGGCCTGAGCGCCGGCCTGACGCGGTATAATGAGAACAGTCTCTCGGCGCAGTGGTCGCAGCTGCTGGCCGACGAGGAGCTGATGAGCGCCGCGTCGGTTACCCGCGAGGCGGCAGTCTACTATGCCGGGCGCGAGGGCATGTATCTCGCCCCGCAGATCTGCACCGTGACGCTCAGCGGCGGCAATCCGCTGGGCGACCTGATCTCTTTTATGCAGCAGCAGCCTGGGGAAAGAGCGCTGCGCGCGGTGCTGCCTCCGGAAAACCAGCTCGTTGAGCAGCCCAAGCTGCTCATCACGGCGGGGGGAGAGCGCATCGTGAAGATCGTGCTCGCGGCCAACAGCCTGGCGGTTTTCGAGAGTCTTGGACTTGCGCCGTGGCAGGTGTACGCCGCGCTGACGCTGACGCTGACTGAATTTGTGCCGGAGCTGGATGGCGTATGCGTGTACGTAGGGGAGGGACAGGCGCTTCGGACGGAGAGTCCGGCCGGCGAGCTGGCCTTTCCGGGCGGTATCATGCACCGCGATGACTTTACAGGCTTCGTCGGCGAACGCCTGAGGGTCTATCAGACCGGCGGCGACGGTATGCTGGCCGCGTCTACCCGCCTGGTCAGCCAGTACGAAGCGCCTCTGAACGCAAGACAGCTGATTTCGGCGACGCTGGAGGGTTCGCAGGCCTGGGAAACCAGCCTGACGCCGGTTGCGCCCGCGGATGTAAACGCTGACGACCTGCTGGGCGTGTCGGTGGGGGACGGCCGGGCAGTCGTGAACTTCTCCGCGCGGTTTTACGAGGCCTGTCAGACGCTTTCCGCCGAACAGGAACGAAACCTGACCTACGCGCTGGTGAACGTACTGTGCACGCTGCCCGGCGTGAAAAGCGTCTGCTTTCAGCGGGAGGGGCAGGCGGTCGAGTATCTGGCGCGAAGCATCTACCTGCGCGTGCCGTTGATTCCAAATCCGGGGCTTGTCTCCGCGGAAATGCATGCGGAAAATCTGATCGCACCGTAGGGGGGCGGGGGAGGGGGCGCTGCGCGCCCCCTCCCCCGAGCCCCCACCCCTTTTAAGGACGCGATTCCCTGCGGGAATCGCCGCGCCCGGGAGCGACTATGTCGCTCCCGGGCGATTATAG
>CAKUFB010000071.1 GCA_934647145.1 uncultured Clostridia bacterium | reverse complement strand
CCTGCACTGACTGGAACACCTCGTCCAGCAGCGCCCCTCTTTTCCTGGCCATGTAACCCCCTCCCATGAAATTCTTTCGTATCGTGTTCGCTCAGATCCACCACTTGGGTGCAAGTTCTCCGAGCGTAACCACCTCGTTCTTTTCGCAGTCCAGCATGATTTCGATTTCGCGGTATTTTTCCGGCATCAGCTGGCTCATCAGCTCGCGGCAGGCTCCGCAGGGCGGCATGGCCCTGCCCTGCGCGTTCACCGCGATCACCCGCCGAATCTCGCCTTCGCCGCAGGTGATCATGTGAAACAGCGCGTTTCTCTCCGCGCAGACGCCCAGCGTGCAGGCAGTATCCACGCACACGCCGGTGTAGATTTTGCCCGACCCGGCCTCGATGGCCGCCGCCACGCCGCCCGCCTCCACATACCGGGAAATCTCCCGCGGGGCCAGCACGCTTTTCGCCGCCTCGCAGAGCTCCGTCCAGATCCTGTCCATCGCGCTTTTCTCCCTTACCGTCCGGGCAGCGTCCGGGTCAGCTCGTACATCATGACGCCGGCCGCGACCGCCGCGTTGAGCGACTCGGCCCCGCCGCGCATGGGCAGCTTCAGCCGCACGTCGGCCAGCTCCATCACCTCGCCGCTCACCCCGCGCGCCTCGTTGCCGACGACCAGCACGAATTTCTCCGCGGGCAGACTGGCCTCATAGAAGGGCTCGCCGTGCAGCGAGGAGGCCACCACCCGATACCCCTGCGCCTGAAGCGCACGCAGCGCCGCGGGCAGCTCGCCCATCCATACGCCCACGCGGAAGCCCGAGCCCATGGCCGCGCGCTGCACCTTGGGCGAAAACACGTCCGCGCACCGGGGCGCGAGCAGCATCCCGCCCAGGCCGGCCGCGTCGCAGGTGCGCCAGATCGTGCCCACGTTGCCCGGATCCTGCACGTTGTCCAGCGCGATCAGCCTCTCGGGCGCGTTTTTCAGGTCGATCATGCCCGGCAGGTCGAACGCGGCGCACACGCCCTGCGGCGTTTTCGTGTCGCACACCGCCTCCAGCACGTGCCTTCCGGCCAGGTAGACCTGTCCGCCCGCGCGCCGCATTTCCCCGGCCAGCGGGGCGAACCGCTCGGCCTGCTCCCGGTCGATCAGCACCTCGTGTACGCGCAGGCCGCTTTCCACCGCCTCGCGCAGCAGCTTTTCGCCCTCGACCAGCATCTGTCCGCTTGCCTCGCGGTATTTTTTCTCCTTCAGCGAGCGCAGCCGCTTCGCCGCCGGATTCTGTACGCTGGAAATCTCGTTCATCCCACACACGTCCTTTGCATTATCTATATTATACCGTATATTTCGCGCCCGCGCAAGGAAAATGCTGTGTTCGAATGACGGACTTCAGGTTACACGCCGTATATTTTCCCGCGCCGAATCAAAAAGTCCCCCGGGCCGTAAATGGCCTGAGGGAGCGGCTTTATCCGTCGTGCCGCGCGCGCCTTGCCCGCGCCTGCGCGAAGGCCTCGCGTTCCTCGTCGGTGGACAGGATCAGTCCAGGCACGGCGCAGGGCCTTTCCTGCTCGTCGAGCGCGACCATCGTCACGCGCGCCTCGTTAATGAGCGTCCTTTCGCCGGAGAGCTCTTCCATCCAGGTGCGCACGGTGACCTCCATGGAGGTATTCCCCACATAGGTCACGCGCCCCTCCACCTCGACCAGGTCGCCCGCGTGGGCGGGCGCCAGAAACTCCAGCGCCTCGACGCGCGCGGTGGTCACGCGGCAGCCCGAATGGCGCTGTGCGGCGACCGTGCTCACCTCGTCGATCCAGCTCATCAGCCGCCCGCCGAAGAGCCGCATCGCGCCGTTCATGTCGGCCATGGTCAGGATATGCGCCTGGCGCGCAAGGGACTCCTCCGGCCGCTTTTCAGGCCGGGCGCTCATCGGACGGCCTCTGCAAAGACCTCGCCCAGGCGGCGAATGCCCTCCACGATGCGCTCGTCGCTCATGGTGGAGTAGTTCAGGCGCAGCGCGCTGCAGGGCGCGTCCTGATCGACCATGAAGGTATTTCCGGGCACGTAGACCACCTTGCGCTCGACGCATTTCTTCGACAGCGCCAGCGTGTCCAGGCCGCGGCCCAGGTCGCACCAGATGAACAGCCCGCCGCCCGGATGGGTGCAGGCGACGCCCTTCGGAAAGTACTCGTCGATCGCCGAAAGCATGGTCTGGCACTTGTGGGCGTAGTTCAGGCGCATTTTGGCGATCAGCGCCTCGATGTCGTACTGCCTGAGGAATTCGCAGGCCAGCAGCTGGGGCAGCATGGCGGTGTGTACGTCGCTGGCCTGCTTGGCCACCACCAGGCGGGAGACGACCTCCCGGTCCGCGCACACGAAGCCCACGCGCAGTCCGGGCGCGAGGATCTTCGAGAACGAGCCGCAGTAGATCACAATGCCCTCGGTGTCCATCGACTTGAGGGTGGGTACCTTCGCGCCGTCGAAGGTCAGATCGCCGTAGGGATTGTCCTCGATGATCATCAGGCGGTTTTCCGCCGCCGCCTGATACAGCGCCCTTCGCTTTTCCAGGCTCATGGTCGCGCCCATGGGGTTCTGGAAGGTGGGGATGGTGTAGATCAGCTTCGCGTTTTTATTCTCGGCGACGACCCGCTTCAGGTCGTCGATGTTCATGCCGTCCGCGTCCATCTTCACCCCGGCCAGATGCGCGCCGTAGGAGCGGAAGGCGTTGAGCGCGCCGATGAAGCTGGGCTCCTCCACGATCACCGTGTCGCCCTCGTTCACCAGCACCTTGGTGGACAGGTCGATGCCCTGCTGCCCGCCCGAGACGATGAGCGCCTCGTCGTTCGGATTGTCGATGCCCTCGACCCGCTTCAGGCGCGCCCTGACCGCCTCGCGCAGGGGCGTATAGCCCTCGGTCACGCCGTACTGCAGCGACAGCACCGGCTGCTCGCGCAGCAGCCTCGCGGCGATTTCGGCCAGCTGCTCGTTCGGGAACAGCTCGGGCGCGGGATTGCCGCCCGCCAGCGAAATGACCGACGGGTCGGCGGCGAACTTGAAGATCTCGCGGATTGCGGAGCCGCGAACGTTCTTCATGCGGTCGGAAACCTGAAATTTCATGCTCATTCCTCCCTTATATGCGGTAGACGTCCTCCGGACGCAGGTCGCCGAAGCCATGCTCGGCCAGCAGCCTCTCGGCGCGCGGCAGATCGTCCACGCGCATCACCATCAGCGCCTTGCCGTGTACCCTGCCGATGCAGGCGTACATGTACTCGATCGTAACGCCCCCGGCGGCCAGCGCCGAAATGGCGCGCGCCGCCCCGCCCGGCTCGTCGTCCATGACCACCGCCGCCATGTCGGTGATTCTGACGGTCACGCCGCTCGCCGCGAGCGCCTCGCGCCCCTTCTCCGGCTGATCCACGATCAGGCGCAGCACGCCGAAGTCGGCCGTGTCGGCCAGGGACAGCGCGCTCACGTCGATGCGGTGCGCGGCCAGCTCGTTCATGACCGCGGCCAGGCGGCCCTGCTTGTTCTCGATAAACACGGACAGCTGCTTGATGATCATTTTTCCGCCTCCTTTACAGCCTTCGTCTGTCGATCACGCGGCGGGCCTTGCCCTCGCTGCGCTCGATCGACTTGGGATTGACCAGGTGAACCTTCGCGCCGATGCCCAGCGCGCTGCGCAGCTCGGCGGTCACCGTCTTCTCGATGCGCTCGATCGACTTGACGTCGTCCGAGAACAGCGCGTCGCTCATTTCCACGTTGACGTCGAGCGTGTCGGTGTTGTTCACGCGATCCACGAGAATCTGGTAGTTGGGCGTGATCTGCCCGCCGCTGACCCGGATGAGCACCTCCTCGATCTGCGAGGGGAACATGTTCACGCCGCGGATGATCAGCATGTCGTCGCTGCGCCCGGAGGGCTTGCGCATGCGCAGGTGCGTGCGGCCGCAGGGGCAGGGCTGGTCGATCAGCGAGCAGATGTCCCGCGTGCGGTAGCGGATCACCGGAAAGCCCTCCTTGGTCAGCGAGGTAAACACCAGCTCGCCGGTCGCGCCCATGGGCAGTACCTCGCCGGTGTCCGGGTCGATGATCTCGGCCAGGAAGTGATCCTCGCAGATGTGCATGCCCGCCTGCCGCTCGCACTCGCAGGACACGCCCGGCCCCATCACCTCGGACAGGCCGTAGATGTCGTACGCCTTGATTCCCAGCTTTTCCTCGATCTGCGCGCGCATGCCCTCCGTCCACGGCTCCGCGCCGAACACGCCGGCCTTCAGGCTCAGCTGATCCTTCACGCCCAGCTTCTCGATTTCCTCGGCCAGGTACAGCGCGTAGGAGGGCGTGCAGCACAGCACCGTCGCCCCGAAGTCGATCATCGTCTGGATCTGCAGCGCCGTATTGCCCGCCGACATCGGAATCAGCGTCGCCCCGACCCGCTTCACGCCGCCCTCCAGCCCGAACCCGCCGGTGAACAGCCCGAAGCCGAACGACACCTGCACAACGTCCTTCTCCGTCACGCCGGCCGCCGTCAGGCTGCGCGCCACGCAGTCCGCCCACATGATCAGGTCGTTCTGAGTGTACCCCACCACGATGCGCTTGCCGGTCGTGCCCGAGGAGGCGTGTACCTCCCGGATCTCCTCCATCGGCACGGCGAACAGGCCGTAGGGATAGTAGTCGCGCAGATCCTTCTTATAGGAGAAGGGCAGCTTCGCCAGATCCTCCACCCCGCGAATATCCTCCGGCTTCAGGCCGGCCTCGTCCATGCGCTTCCTGAAGCACTCCACGCGCTCGTAGCTCCGCTTCACCTGCCGCACGAGCCGTTCGCTCTGAAGCGCTCTGAGCTGCTCGCGCGGCATGCATTCCAGTTCCTTCTGATGATACATCCTTCTGCCTCCTTGGGTATGAGAAATCGCCGGGCACAAGCTGGTGGCCGGGGAAGCAAGCTCCCCCGCCACTGCCACCCTCACCAGTCTCCGCTAAAAATCGAAGATTTTTCGGGCGCGGAGCCTGCAGGGAAACGATTTTTGCTCTGGAAAATGAGATTTTCCGACGCAAAAATCGCCCCGTGCCCACCGTACATGCCGCTGGGCACGATTGAAAGTTCGAGAGGGCTGCGGCCCTTTCGAGCTCTCCGGGGTTTTTCGACAGTCTGCGCCGGGCGAAGGCCGGCTGCAGGCGCGCTGCGCGCCCAAAAGCGGGGGATTTTGTCCTGTACGAAGCGCTTTGAAGCGACACGCAAGGCGTGTTTCTTACGCCTGCGCCGCGCCCAGCGCGAACGCGGCCTGGTTGACGGCCAGGAACCTCTGCGGCACGACCGCCCGCAGGGCCTCCTGCCAGGCCTCCTCCGGAAGCCCCATGTGCCTGGACAGCACCCCCAGCAGCGCCACATTGACCGCCTTGATGCTGCCCGCGCGCTCCGCGAGCGCCAGCGCGTCCACCTCCGTCACCGCGGCGTGCGCGCGCAGGCCGTCGATCAGGCCCTCGGGATACTTCGCCGCGCCGGTAATCACCGGCATGGGGTTGATTTTCTGCGTATTGACGATGATTTTGCCGCCTTTTCGCAGGTAGGGCAGCGCGCGGCAGGCTTCCAGCGGCTCGAAGGCCAGTATCACGTCGGCCTCGCCCCGGCCGATGATCGGGGAGAAAACCTCTTCGCCGTATTTTACGTAGGTCACGACGCTTCCGCCGCGCTGGCTCATGCCGTGTACCTCGCTGACCTTCACGTCATAGCCCGCCTGCGTCAGCAGATGGCCCAGGATTCGGCTGGCCAGCAGCGTTCCCTGGCCGCCCACGCCCACAATCAGTATCCCGATCGTCTTCATGCCTGCTCCTCCTTTTCAATCGCGCCGAACGGGCACACGTTCAGGCACAGTCCGCAGCCGTTGCACTGGGTCGCGTCCACCCGCACCCGTCCCTCGCGGACGGACAGCGCCGGGCAGCCCAGCTTCATGCAGACGCGGCAGTTTCTGCAGCGGTCGGTGATGCGGGCGCAGCCGGTATACTTCACCTTTTTCAGCAGCGCGCAGGGGCGCTGGGCGATGATGACCGACGGCTCGTCCCGCGCGACCTCCTCGCGCACCACCTGCTCAAAGCGCTTTACGTCGAACGGGTCGGCGATCACCACATGCTCCACGCCCACCGCGCGGCACAGCGCCTCCAGGTCGACCTGGCGGGTGGCCTCGCCGCGAATGGTCTTGCCGGTGGTGGGGTTGTCCTGATGCCCGGTCATGCCGGTGATGGAGTTGTCCAGGATGATGACCGTGTTCGCGCCCCGGTTATACACCACGTCGATCAGGCCGGTGATTCCCGAATGGATGAAGGTCGAGTCGCCGAGAACCGACACCAGCGTCCGGTTGAACGCCTCGCCGCGCGCCTTGGCCATGCCCAGCCCGGCGCTGATCGACGCGCCCATGCAGATGCAGGTGTCCAGCGCCGAGAGCGGCGCGACCGCCCCCAGCGTATAGCAGCCGATGTCGCCGGAGACGTTCAGCCCCAGCTTGCCCAGCACATAGAAGGTCGCCCGATGGGGGCAGCCCGCGCACAGCACCGGGGGCCGGGCGGGAATCGGCGCGTCCGGCTCCGCGGACTCGGGCGGCTCTTTGCCCAGCACCGCCCGCGCGATCATGGCGGGGGTGTACTCGCCCAGCATCGTGAAGACCTTCTTGCCCACCACGCTCAGCCCCAGCGCGCGGCAGTGCTCCTCGATGAAGGGGTCCAGCTCCTCGACGACGAACAGCCGCTCGTGTCCGGCGGCGAACGCGCGCAGCGCCTGCTCGGGCAGCGGATAGACCATGCCCAGCTTGAAGTAATCGACCTGATCGCCCAGCGCCTCGCGGGCGTACAGATAGGAAACGCCCGAGCAGATCACGCCGATTTTGGCTCCATGGCCCTCCACGCGGTTGAGCGGCGTGGCTTCGGAGAGCGCCTTCAGCCGCCCGGCGCGCTCCTCCACCACGACGTGGCGGCGAATGGCGTTGGCGGGCATCATGACGTTTTTCGCGATATTTTTTTCGTAGGGCCTGAGCGGAACGTCCTGGCGCGCGGCGGTCTCGACCAGGCTCTGGGAGTGCGCCACCCGGGTGGTCAGGCGCACGATGACTGGCACGCCGTATTCCTCGCTCAGCGAAAACGCCTGCATCGTCATGTCGCGGCACTCCTGAGAGTCTGCCGGCTCGAGCATCATGACCTTGGCCGCCCGGGCGTAGTGGCGGGAGTCCTGCTCGTTCTGGGAGGAATGCATGCCCGGATCGTCGGCCACGCACAGCACCAGACCGCCGTTTACGCCGATATAGCTGGCGGTAAACAGCGGGTCGGCCATGACGTTGAGACCCACGTGCTTGCAGCAGCTCATGGCGCGCGCCCCCGCCATCGCCGCGCCCACGGCCACCTCGCAGGCCACCTTTTCGTTGGGCGCCCACTCGACGTAGACCTCCGGATACTGCACCATGCTCTCGGTAATCTCCGTGCTGGGCGTGCCGGGATAGGACGAAACCACCCGCACCCCCGCTTCATACGCGCCGCGCGCCACGGCGGCGTTGCCGATCATCAGCTGTTTCATGACATTTCTCCTTTCAGGCGGATACAAAAACGCCCTCTGCATGACAAGGATGCAGAGGACGATAAATACTTACCGCGGTACCACCTCTTTTGCCGGAAAACCGGCCTCTTGGGCACGGCGGCCGGGGCCGCGTATGCCTTGACGCTGTGACGGGCGAACCCGGCGCGGCCTACTTGAGCGTTTCAGCCGGCTGCTCTCGAAAGGAATTCCTCCTGCGCCCGGTCGCCGCCTCGCACCAACCGGCGGCTCTCTGGGACTGGGAATGCGGGAGTACTGGTTTTCGGTCATCGCATTTTGACTTATTATAGCGGCACAAAGCGCGTCTGTCAAGAAGGGGCGCATTAAATTTGTTTTTTTATCGAAAGGTGCTTGACAGAACCGGATTGGTTCATTATACTAAAAGGGCTGTTTTGCTGAAAACGTATCCGAAGGGATACATATTAGAAAGGGTGTATATCATGTTCCGTACTTACCAGCCGAAAAAGCGTCAGCGTTCCAAGGTGCACGGCTTCCGTGCCCGCATGAAGACCCGTAGCGGCCGCAACGTCCTCAAGGCCCGCCGTCAGCGCGGCCGCAAGGTGCTCACGGTCTGATCCGCGGTGGATAATTGTCCTGAAACCGGTCTGCGCGATGGAAGCCCCGTCCCTGGAAGTGGGGCGCGGGCTTCATTGCATACCTATCGGCTGGGGCGCGCCTTCAGCCTGGGCAAGAGAAAACACTATACCTATGTCTACAAGCGCGGAAAATCGGTGTCAGGTCGATACCTGACGCTGGTTTTTGTGCGCGCGCGGGATCTGAAGGTGGGCTTTTCAGTCTCCTCCAAGGTGGGCAACAGCGTCACGCGCAACCGGCTGCGCCGCTATATGAAGGAAGACTTCCGCCTGCTCCGCCCCTCCCTGAAGAGCGCCCGGCTGATTTTCGTCGCCCGGGTACAGGCCGCGCAGGCGCCGCACAGGGCGCTGTCCGCCGAAATGAAGTACCTGCTGCGCAAGGCGGAGCTGCTGCGCCCCGCTCAGGAGGCCGCGCCGCAATGAGACGCTTCATTCAATGGCTGCTGCTGAGCCTGATCCGCTTTTATCAGCACGCCATCAGCCCCTACTTTCCGCCCTGCTGCCGCTACACGCCGACCTGCTCCCAGTACGCGCTGGAGGCGATCAGGAAATACGGCCCGTTCAAGGGCGGCTATCTGGCTGTGCGCAGAATCCTGCGCTGCAATCCCTCCCATCCGGGCGGCTATGACCCGGTTCCCTGATCCTCGCGCCCCCATCAACACGCCCAAGGAGGAAACGACATGTTTCGATTCGGACCGATCGGCGACCTGCTTCGCTGGATCCTGGAGCTCATTTACCGCGTGATCCCCAACTACGGCTGGGCCGTCATTGTCTTTACGCTGCTCATCCGCATCCTGCTGCTGCCCTTCGACATCAAGAGCAAGCGCAGCATGAAGCGCACCGCCGCCATTCAGCCGCAGCTGGACGCGCTCAATAAAAAGTACGCCAACGACCGCGAAAAGCTGGCTCAGAAGCAGCAGGAGCTCTATCGCCGCGAGAAGATCAACCCCCTCTCCGGCTGCCTGCCGGTGCTGCTGTCGATGCTGATCCTCTTCCCGATGTTCTACGTCATGCGCGAGATTTCCGACGAGGAAATCATCACCCAGGTGCTTTCCATCAAGGAGGCGCTGGAATCGGGCGTCACGAACTTCAAGCCGGCGCTGCAGCCCTTCCTGTGGATCAAGAACGTCTTCCAGCCCGACTCCTTCATGTCCACCGTGCTGCCCGCCGACAGCACCGCGCTGCAGACCATCACCAAGGCCTCCGGCGCGATCACGGCCGAGATGATCGAGACCGCCAAGACCTTCCTGGACTCCGAGGCCTATCAGACCTGGGCGCTGGCCAACGGCAACGAAATCGTCTACACCGGCATGATGCTGTTCTGGACGATCAAAATCCCCAGGGTCATGAACGGTCTGTTTATCCTGCCCGTGCTCTCCTCTGTCAGTCAGTTCCTGAGCACCAAGTTCATGAACGCCGGGCAGAGCGGCGCTCAGAACGAGCAGGCCGCCGCCACCAACAAGATGATGAAGTGGTTCTTCCCCCTGTTCTCCCTGTGGATCTGCGCCAGCTCCACCGCCGGCTTCGCGCTGTACTGGGTGGCCAGCAACCTGATCCAGATGGCCGAGCAGTTCCTGCTGGGCAAGTGGATCGACCACACCGATAACAAGAAGAAGCAAAACGAGCTGAGCAAGGAGGCTTAACCCCCATGAAATCGATCGAAATGACCGGTAAGACCGTCGAAGACGCCGTCTCCGCAGGCGTCAAGGCGCTTGGCTGCGACCCGTCCGACGTCAAAATCGACGTGCTTGACATGGGCAGTCCCGGACTGTTCGGCATGTTTGGCCGCCTGGCCAAGGTGCGCCTGACCGTCAAGGAGGACGATTCCCTTGCCTTCGAAATGCCCGAGATGAGCCTGAACGCGCCCAAAAAGAGCGCGCCCAAGCCCGCCCCGAAGCCCGCGCCCAGGGCCGAAAAGCCCGCCGCCGAGGTCAAAAAGCCCGAGCCCAGGCCCGCCGCACCCGCGATGGAAAAGCCCGTAGTCGAGGCGAAGCCTGCGCCCGAGCCCGCAAAGGCCGAGCAGCCCGCCGCCGAGCCTGAGGCTGAGGTCAAAAAGCCTGAAGCCAGGCCCGAGCGCGCCGAAAAGCCCGCTTCCCCCAAGCCCCCCAGAAAGCCCCGTCCCGCCCGCGAGGAAAAGACCCCCACGCCGCTGCCCGAGCGCGTGCCGTTCGAGGAGATGCCGGCGCTGAACCTGGACGAGCTGTCCGAAGCCGGCCGCGCCGCCTGCGAGTTCCTGAAGAAGGTGACCGCTCAGATGGGCGCCGGCGAGGTCGAAATGCGCGTTCTGGAGAAGGACGGCAACGTCAGCGTGGCCATGATGGGCGACGAGCTGGGCATCCTGATCGGCCGCCGCGGCGAGACGCTGGATTCGCTGCAGTACCTGACCGGCCTGTACGTCAACAAGCACCGCAGCGA
>CAKUFB010000070.1 GCA_934647145.1 uncultured Clostridia bacterium | reverse complement strand
TCGTCGTCAGGACATGGGGCATTAGCGCAGTTGGTAGCGCGCCACAATGGCATTGTGGAGGCCAAGGGTTCGACTCCCTTATGCTCCACCACGAATACCGACAGGAGTTGGTATAAAAAGACTCACCGAATGCGGTGAGTCTTTTGCTATGCCTGCAAATGCCGTCGAGGGCTTTAGCGAAACTGCGACAGGCTGCACTGGACGATGCGGTTGACGAAGTGAACGACCTCCTCGCGGCTGTACTTTTCGTAGCCCTCCACAACCACGTGCATCAGGCCGTTGGACAGATGGGTGTAGAGCATTTCCAGCTCCGCATCCGTGATGTGATGCAGGTGCTGTTTCCAGTAGGAAATGCTTTCGTCCCGCGCAAGGCTGATCATTCGGCGCAGCACGTTCGGGCAGACGTTTTGAAAGATCAGCACGCGGCAGGCCTCCTGCTGCTGCTCGATCATCGTATAGATGGCCTCGATCAGCGCGGTCACGTCAAAGGAATCCACCAGCTTCAGCGACTGCTGAAACGCCTCCAGCAGATCCTCCTCGATGCTCTCCAGCAGCGCAAAGCAGTCGCTGTAGTGGGCGTAAAAGGTCGCGCGGTTCAGCTCGGCCCGCTCGCAGACCTCCTTGACGGAGATTTTGTTGATCGGCTTTTCCTTCAGAAAGGACAAAAGCACCTGCTTGAGCACGCTCTGGGTGTAGCGGATTCTCGCGTCCGTCTTTCTCATTCAGATCATCTCTTCACAAAAGATTCACACTTATTGGCAACAGTCGCGCCCTATGTGTCGGTTTTCTTTCACGCGGCGGGGTATTGACGGTTGCCCTGTGCGCCTGTCTCAATTATACTATAAGTGTGAAAGATAATCAACATCTGTCTTTCATTTCGGAGGTGATAGGATGTTTGAAAAATATCTGATTACGGGAGCGACGGGGTTCCTGGGGCGCGCCGTGCTCGCGCAGCTGCGGGACGAGCAGGCGGAAATCCGGGCGCTGGTCATGGCGGGCGATCCGCTGGCGCAGGAGCTTCCAAAGAATGTTCGCGTCATGACGGGCGACGTGTGCGACGAAGCCGCGCTCGAACGCTTTTTTGAGGGCGTGAACGGGAACGCCTGCGTCATTCACTGCGCGGGAATCATCTCTGTCGCCACGCATCCGGGCGACCGAATCTACCGGGTCAACGTGGACGGCACGAAAAATGTTCTGAAAATGTGCAGGGAACACGGCGCGGGCAGGCTGGTCTACGTCAGCTCCGTCCACGCGATTTCGGAAAAGCCGAAGGGAACCGAGATTGCGGAGACGACGGTCTTTTCCCCGGAGCTCGTGAAGGGCGATTACGCAAAGAGCAAGGCCATGGCCACGGCGCTGGTGCTGCAGGCGGCAAAGGACGGGCTGAACGCCAGCGTCGTGTTCCCCTCCGGCATCATCGGGCCGGGCGACCTGGGAAAGGGCAGCATCACGAATATGCTGCTTTCCTTCCTGGCCGGCAAGCTGCCGCTGGCGGTGAAGGGCGGATATGATTTTGTGGACGTGCGGGACGTCGCCGCGGGGATTATCGCCTGCGCGCAGCGCGGTCAGGCGGGACACGGATACATCCTTTCGGGACATTACGCCACCATTCGGGACATCCTGGAGCTGGTGAAAAAGACGCTGAACCTGCGGCGCAGCGTATCCTATCTGCCGATCGGCTTTGCGAAGCTGGTTGCGCCGATTTACGAAAAAATCAGCCTGCGCAGGCGGGAGCCGCTCTATTTTACGCCCTATTCCATCGCGGTACTGGATTCCAACGGTATGTTCAGCCGCAGCGCCGCGGCGGCCGCCTTCGGCTATGCGCCCAGGCCGCTGAGCAGCACGATCCGGGATACCGTGATGTGGCTGAAGGAGAAAATGGGCGGAAATGCACGGGCCTGAGGAATTGACACGGACGGTGTGCGCACAGGCGGTCGGCTTCGGTCGGCCGCCTTTTTTGCGCGGCAGCAGTCGACCGTTCGTCGCGAAGCGGAAATATCACACGCGATTGAGCTTGCGAATTTACGGCTTCGCGATTATAATGGAGAAAATGAGCGCAAACGGGAGGCTTTTCAAGTGCAGAAGGCGTATTATGCCGGCAATCGCGAACGGCTGCTTCAGCGCATGGACGCGGGCAGCCTGCTCGCTGTTTTCTCGGGAGAAGAGCTTTGGAAGACCGGCGATGAGAATTTTCCGTTCTTTGCCGATCGGAATTTCGTGTATCTGACGGGACTGAAGTGCAAATCCGCCGTGCTGCTCGCCGCGAAGAATCGGGACGGCAGCGTTTGGGAGCGGCTGTATCTTTTGCCGCCGGACGCGCTTGCCGAGCGCTGGACGGGCGCTCGCGTAAAGGCCGGGGAAGCGGAAGCCGTTTCCGGCGTCAGCGACGTGCGCAGCGTTCAGGCGTTTGAGCGCGACTTCTCCGCGCTCGCGACCGGCGGAAACTACGGAAAAATCTATCTCGATCTCTATCGATTCACCCCCGAGCAGCCCGATCGCCCGTCGCATCGCCTGCTCAGACGCATTCAGAAGGACTTTGCGTATCTGGCGATCGGCAATGCGGAGGACATTCTCCGCTCGCTGCGCCTGATCAAGCAGCCGTGCGAAATCGAAGCGCTGCGCAGGGCGGAGGCGATCACGCGCGAAGGCATCCTCGCCATGATGCGCGCGTCGCGCCCCGGAAAGTATGAATATCAGTACAAGGCGGATTTCGATTACGCGCTTTCGCAGCACAGTCCGGACGGCCCCGGCTTTCCGTCCATTATTTCCTGCGGAAGGAACAATTTCTGCATTCACTATTACAGCTACACCGGTCAGGCGCAGGACGGCGACATGATCCTGAACGACGTCGGCGCGCAGTACGACTGCATGATCACCGACGTTTCGCGCGCGTGGCCGTGCAGCGGAAAGTTCTCCGAGCGGCAGCGGATTCTGTATGAATGCGTGCTCGCCACCTCGAATGAGATGTTCTCGATCATCCGCCCCGGCATGAGGATGGAGGAGGTGGACGCGACGATTCGCCGCCGCAACGCGGAGAGACTGGTCGAGGCGGGCGTTCTCAAGAGCGTGGACGAAATCGGAAAGGTCATGTGGCACGGCGGCGCGCATCACATCGGCTACGACGTGCACGATATGGTCAGGCGCCCGGAAATTCTCGCGCCGAACATGGTCTTCTGCGTGGATATCGGCGTTTACCATGAGGAATGGGGAATCGGATTCCGCCTCGAGGACAACTGCCTGATTACGGAGGACGGCTGCGAAAACCTGTCCGCCGCGATTCCGCGCACGATCGAGGAGATCGAAGCCGTCATGCGGGGAGAAGCGTGATGGAGCGCGTGATTCTGTGGATACTGGCGCTCGGCGCCCTGCTGGGCGGGCTGGATCTGTTAATCGGCAATCGCTTCGGATTGGGCGAGCGCTTTGAGGAAGGATTTAAGCTCCTGGGGCCGACGGCGCTCTCGATGGCGGGCATTCTCTGCCTTGCGCCGCTGCTCTCGGGCGCGCTTGAATCCACGCTCGCGCCCCTCTGGCGCGCGCTGGGACTGGATCCCGCGATGCTCGGCGGCATTCTGGCGATCGACATGGGCGGCTATCAGACCGCGAAATCGCTCGCGCAGGACGCGGCGATCGGGCGCTACGCCGGCATTCTCGTGGCGGCGACGCTCGGCTGCACGGTGACCTACACGATTCCGCTGGGCGCGGGCATGCTGCGCGGCTCGGATGCGACCGGATTTTATCGGGGCATGCTGATCGGGCTTGGCGTTTTGCCGGCCGCGCTGCTGCTGGGCGGCGCGGCGAGCGGAATCGGCGTTCTGCCGCTGCTCGTACAGACCCTGCCGGCCGCGCTGCTTTCCGCCCTGCTGATGCTGGGGCTGAGGTTCTTTGCGCGGCGGGCCGTTTCCGCGTTTTCCGCGTTCGCGACGCTGCTGCGCTGGCTGTCCATACTGGGACTGACCGCGGGCGCGGCGCAGTACATCGCGGGTATTCGGCTGATTCCAAACCTCGCGCCGATTGAGGACGCGATGAAAACGGTGTCCGGCATCGGCATTGTGATGCTCGGCAGCCTGCCGGCGGCGGAGCTGCTGCGCCGCGCGCTGTCCAGGCCGCTGATGCGCCTGGGGCGAAGGCTCGGCATGAAGGACTCGAGCCTGGCCGCGCTGCTGGTCGGCTTTGTGAGCGTTACGCCGGCGCTCGCGATGATGAAGGAGATGGACAGGCGGGGGCAGACGATGAACGCCGCGTTTTCGGTCTGCGCCGCCTCCGCGCTCGCCGCGCATCTGGGATTTACGCTGAGCGCCGAGCCGCAGATGCTCATGCCGCTGCTGCTGACCAAGCTCTTCGGCGGATTGCTCGCCGCGATTCTGGCGGTCGCGTTGACCAAGAGGGAAAGCGCGTTCTCCCGTGAATAGCGCGCGGGCAGTCGCCCCTCGGAATGCGGCGCAGGGGCCGCGCTTTTAACGCCTGAGCGCTCTTCGCGATCAGGCGTATCTTCTTTCGGCGCCCTTACTGCCCGCTGCGCTCGTCAGGCCAGGTTCATTTCGCCCGCGCGATGGCAGGCCACCAGGCGATCGGAAACCTCGCGCAGCGCGGGGGCTTCGGTGCGGCAGCGTTCGCAGACATAGGGGCAGCGCGTATGGAAGCGGCATCCGGACGGCGGATCGATGGGACTGGGGATTTCACCGGTCAGCAGCATTTTTTCCTCGGCGCGCGCGTGCGGGTCGGCCTTGGGAATGGCGTTGATCAGGAAGCGCGTGTAGGGATGCATCGGACGCTCGTAGACGGTTTTCGTGTCGCCCACCTCGCACAGGCAGCCCAGAAACATGACGCATACGCGATCCGAAATAAAGCGCACTACGGACAGATCGTGGCTGATAAACAGATAGGTCAGATTGCGCTCCGCCTGCAGCTGACGGAGCAGGTTCAGAATCTGGTTCTGCACGGATACATCCAGCGCCGATACCGGTTCATCGCACACGATCAGCGAGGGATCCAGCGCGATGGCGCGCGCGATGCCGATGCGCTGGCGCTGCCCGCCGGAAAACTGGTGCGGGTAACGGCGCAGGAATTCGGCGGGAATGCCGACCGCCTGCAAAAGCGCCAGCACGCGCTGCGTGGTCTCCGCCTCGCTCCGGCAGATTTTGTAGGTCTTCAGCGGCTCCGCCACGATGTCGCGCACCGTCATGCGCGGGTTGAGCGAGGCATAGGGATCCTGAAAGATCAGCTGCATACGGCGGCGGTAGGGGCGGAATTCACGCTCGCTCATGCCGCTGACGGGCGCGTCCTCAAAGCGCACCTCGCCGGACGTGGGCTCGATCAGGCGAATCAGCATCCGTCCCAGCGTAGATTTTCCGCAGCCGGACTCCCCCACCAGCGCCAGCGTTTCACCCTGATAGATCTGCAGGGAAACGCCGGACACGGCGTACACCTGCTTTTTGTTTTTCAGCGGGAATTCCTTGGAAAGGTTCGTCGCTTCGAGCAATACCTTCTTTTCCATATCAGCCCTCCGTGGTTTTGATGCAGCGCACAAAATGTCCCGGCGCAAGCTCGGCGAGCTCCGGCATGGATTGCCGGCAGGCCTCGCAGCAGCGCTCGCAGCGCGGCGAAAAGCTGCACCCCTCCGGCAGATGCAGAAGGTTGGGCACCACGCCGGGGATGGTATCCAGCCGCGCGGATTCGCCCTCCAGCGAAGCGACTGCGTTCATCAGACCGCGCGTGTAGGGATGCGACGGATGATCGAACAGCTCAAAGGTTTCCGCCTGCTCCACCACGCGCCCGGCGTACATGACGTACACGTAGTCGCACACCTGCGCGATCACGCCCAGATTGTGGGAAATCAGGATGATGCTGGTGCCGATTTCGTCGCGCAGTCCCTTCATCAGCTGCAAAATCTGCGCCTCCACGGTCACGTCCAGCGCCGTGGTCGGCTCGTCGGCAATGATCAGCTTCGGGCGGCAGATCATCGCCATGGCGATCATGACGCGCTGGCGCAGGCCGCCGGACAGCTCGTGCGGATAGCAGTCATAGCGGCGCTCGGGCTCGGAAATGCCCACCTTTTCGAAAATGCGCAGCACCTCCGCCCTGGCTTCCTTCGCGCGCACCCTGCGGTGCAGCATGACGACCTCGCGCACCTGCCTGCCCACCTTTATGACGGGGTTCAGGCTGGTCATGGGCTCCTGAAAAATCATGGAAATCTCTTCGCCGCGGACGTCCGCCATATCGCGCTCGGCCAGCGTGGTCAGCTCCTTGCCCACCAGGCGCACGCTGCCGCTGACGATTCTGCCCGGATATTTCAGCAGCCGGATGATGGAACGCGCGGTCATGCTCTTGCCGCAGCCGGATTCGCCCACGATGCCGATGATGCTGCGCTTGGGCACGGTGAGCGATACGTCGTTCACGGCCTTTACCTCGCCATTCTGCGTAAAGAAGCTGGTACACAGACGCTCAACCTGCAGGGTATCCTTTTCCATTGCTTCAACCTCCCCCGCCTACTGATTCTTCAGGTGCGGATCCAGCACGTCGCGCAGGCCGTCGCCCAGGAAATTAAACGCCAGCACAATCACCATGATCGCCAGGCTGGGCGAAAGGCTCAGCCACGGCTGATTGTACAGAAACTGCCTGCCGGTACTCGCCATCAGTCCCCACGAAGCCTGCGGCGCCTTGATGCCGATGCCCAGAAAGCTGAGCGAGCTTTCCGACAGGATTGCCGAGGGAATGTTCAGCGTAAACAGCACGATCAGCGAAGGAACGCAGTTGGGCAGTATGTGGCGCAGCATGATGGTGAACCGCCCCACGCCGATGCAGCGCGCGGCTTCCACATATTCGCTGTTTTTCAGCTTCAGCGTCTCCGCGCGCACGATGCGCGCGACGCTCGCCCAGTTCACCAGCGCCAGCGCCAGAAAGATATTGACGATGCCGTCGCCCAGCGTATACATGATCACCATCGCCAGCAGCATGGACGGAAACGCCAGCATGATGTCCGCGACGCGCATGATCACCGCGTCCGTTCGCCCGCCGACAAAGCCCGCGACGATGCCCAGCAGCGCGCCGATCAGCATGGAGGCCACCGTGGGCACGACGCCCACCAGCAGCGATACGCGCGATCCGTACAGCATGCGCGTGAGCACATCGCGTCCGCCCTCGTCCGTGCCCAGCGGATGCCGGGCCGAGGGCGCGGACAGGCGGCTGAGCAGATCCATTTCATCAAATTCATAGGGCGTCAGGCAGGGCGCAAGGATCGCCGCCAGCGCAAACAGGCAGATCACGGCCGCCGAAATCACCGCCAGCTTGTTTTCGCGGCGCAGGCGGCGCACGATGCTTGAAAAGGTTTCGCCCTCGCCGATCTGCGCGCGAAGCGCCGCATCCAGGTTTTCCTTCTTTTTCATTTTCATTGCGTCACGCTCCCTTTCGAATGCGCGGATCCAGCACGGTATACAGGCAGTCCGCGACCAGATTGCCCAGTATGACCAGCGCCGTGGCGAAGAGTATCGTGCCCTGCAGGAGCGGAATATCGCGCCCCTCAATCGCCTGCACGGCGAGACGGCCCACGCCGTTGATCGAAAACACCGTTTCGCAGATCACCGCGCCCGACAGCAGCGAGGACAGCTGCACCGCCATCATGGTAATGACCGGCAGCACGGCGTTTCGCAGCGCGTGCGACACGATCACGCCCATCTGCCTGCGCCCCTTGGCGCGCGCGGTATCGATATAATCCTCCTGCATGACCTCCAGCAGCGTCGATCGCGTAAGCCGCGCGATGCTGCCGGCGCTGTTCCAGCCCAGCGCGATTGCGGGCAGGATATAGCCCAGCCAGCTGTCCACGCCGGAAATCGGCACGAGCTTCAGTTTATAGGCAAACACGTACTGCAGCACCATCGCCACCATGAACACCGGCATGGAAACGCCCAGCAGAGAAAAGCCCATGAACAGATAATCCAGCAGGCCGTTTTTGCGCACGGCGGCTATCACGCCGCAGACAATGCCGACGATCCACGCGACCAGCGCCGCCGCCAGCGCCAGACGGAGCGTGTTCGGAAACGCCAGGCCGATCAATTCGCTCACGCTGCGGTTCAGCGAATAGCTGGTGCCGAAATCGCCGGTCAAGGCGCCGCTGATATAGCGCCAGAACTGCACATAGATCGGCTGGTCCAGCCCCAGCTCGGCGGTCATCCGCTCGATGGTTTCCAGCTTGGCGTGCTCGCCCATCATGGTCGTGATCGCGTTTCCGGGGATGATGCGCAGCATTACGAAGATCAGAAACGCCACGCCGATCAGCACGATCAGGGTCTGGAGTACCCGCTTGAATATATTTCTGAACATGTTGCTCCTCTCGATCGGAAAAAAGATGGGATGAAACGCGCAAGGCGGACGTTCGAAATTCGAACATCCGCACAGTTCTCGCGCGCAAAACGACTTACTTCAAGGTGACATTCCTGGCGTAGAAGTTGCTGTAGCCCGCCCAGTAGGGAGTGAAGCTCTCCACGCGCTCGCCGATGGCGAACAGATGCGTGTTGCCCAGCAGCGGAACCCATGCCGCGTCTTCTTCGACGATCTGCTTTTCCAGCGCCTGATATTCCGCCATGCGCGCATCGTCGTCGGTGATGCCGGACGCCGCCGCCACCCGCGCCATCACCTCTTTGTTGGGGTAGTTCAGGCTGCGAATGCGCGTCTTTTCCTCACTGCCAAAGAAGGTGTACATGATGTTGGCGGGGTCGTTGTAGTCCATCGTCCATGTGCCGATAAAGGAATCCATTTCGCCGGACTTGCGCACATCCAGCCAGGAAGAAGAATCGTAGGATTTGATTTCGGTCTGAATGCCGACGGCCTGCAAAAACTGCTGAATGACCTGATACATCAGCTGGGTGCTGCCGGAGGCCGACGTGTCCATCGCCAGCTCAAAGCGGACGTCGCCCTCGCCATAGCCGGAAGCCTCCAGCAGCGCGCGCGCCGCGTCGGGGTCATACGCCGGGCGCTCGAGCGCACTGTTGAAGCCCCAGACACCCATCGGAATGACGCCGTTTTCAACGATCGCATCGCCGGAATAGATCGCGGCGACGATTGTATCCACATCGATCGCCATCGCAATCGCCTTGCGCACATTGACGTCCTTCAGGAATTCGTTGTTTTCATTCAGCGCAAAGTAGGTCAGACCTACGCGGGAGCAGCTGATCAGACGATCGGCGTACTGCGTTTTATAGGTGGATTCGATGATGGTGGTATCCAGCGATTCCAGATCCAGAATGTCCAGCTCGCCGTTCTGATACATCAGGTTCTGGGTGGACGGATCGGGGATGATGGAAACGATCATCTTCCTGACCGAGGGCGCTTCGCCCCAGTACTGCTCGTTGTACTCGAGGGTGTAGTGATCGTTTACCACCCATTCGGTCACCCTGTAGGGGCCGGTGCCGATGGTATCCTCGCAGGCGATGCCGAAGTTTTCGACCGACTCCATGGTTTCCCGATCCACGATGGATACGGCGGGGCCGGTCAGCTCCGCCACGAAGCCCGCGTTCGCGGCGTTCAGCGTGACGGTGAAATGGGTATCGTCGATCACGGAGAAACCGGAAAGCGTATCGGTTTCGCCATTCTTCAGCGCCTCCGCGCCCGCAACCTCCAGCGGAATATCATCGTTCACGCCGCCCGCGGTGAGCAGACGTTCGAAGGTGTACTGCACATCGGAGGCCGTCAGCGCGCTGCCGTTGGAGAAGACCACGCCGCCGCGCAGCGTGAAGGTGTAGGTCAGTCCGTCCTCGGAAACCGCGTATTCGGTACACAGGCTGGGCACAATCGCCGTAGAGCCGTCCGCCTGTACCTCGGATTCAAACAGGCGATCGAACACGTTCATCGGAACCATGTAATTGTCGGTGGTCTGCGCCACGTCCATCGTGGTAATATCGTAGAGCGCCGCCACGCGGAGCAATCCGTCCTCGACAGCTTCGGCAGACGCCGCACCGACGGAGATCGTCAGCAGGGCTGCAATCAGTAACATCGCGGCAATTTTCTTCATGGGATAACACCTCCGTCCATTCTCTGGTTTTTATTATACACCACCGAAAATGCAATTTGAAGCGCATATTCTGCGATACAGCCTGCAAAAGCTGCTGTTTCAGGTGAGAAAACCCATTTTTCGCGCTCCGCGGCGGTCTCACAGCGTTTTTCAAAAACCGAGCCCAATGAGCCGGCTCCGTGCGCACGCGCCCGAGCCCGGCCAAAAAGACGATCATGCGAACACAATAAAAACACAGCGTGAACACACCTGCATTGACTTGGATAAAAAAATGTGGTATACTGAATCAGGCTCAGGTAGCCAGGCCTTGATGGTTAATCTGTCAGAATGAATCAATAGAGGGAATGGAGATGCAGATCATGAAGAGAATCAAAACGCTCGAGACTCGTAACCTGTGCGAAAGCGCCAAGAACGGCGGCTGCGGCGAATGTCAGACCTCCTGCCAGTCCGCCTGCAAGACCAGCTGCGGCGTGGCCAACCAGAAGTGTGAGAGCAAGAACAAGTAATCGCTCGCTTGAAAAGTGCCGCCTGACAGACAGGCGGTCAGGTGCCGCGCCTCAAATCTACGATTTGAGCCGTCGGCAGTTTCGCCAAAGGCGAAACCTGAAAACCCAAAGGGTTTTCAGCCTTCCTGCCACCCTCT